>JBHHZN010000106.1:0-7943 GCA_046758155.1 Acidobacteriota bacterium
TGAATCGATGCGGAGAAGATCGCGTCCCTCGCGGTCGAGATAGCTCACCCGGACTCGGCTCAGTCTTTCCAGTTTACCGCCGAACCGGCGGCGGCTCCGCGCAGCCGACCGGGCGACTCCCTTCAGCTTCCCTTCCTCCCTCGTGAAAAACACCAGGAGACGGTCGGCCTCGGGCAGTTTGCGAACATCGAGGACGTACGCCTCGTCCTTCTTCAGGGGCAAATCGTTCCCGTTGAGCGCTCGCTTTCAACGCGAGAGACCGCGCAGTCTAGCACACACACTCGCGGCGGAGAGTTACTCGCCGGGTCCCAATCCGAGGCGCTTCAGGATCCCGCGATCGTCGCGCCATCCGGGCCGGGACTTGACCCAGAGCTGCAGGAAGATCTTCTTGCCCAGCACGCCCTCGAGCTCCTCCCGGGCCGCCGTGCCGACCCGTTTCAGCATCGCCCCCTCCCGGCCTATGACAATCCCACGCTGCGAGGAACGGTCCACCAGGATTGTAGCCTCGATCCGGATCAGCTCCTCGGTTTCATCGTACGTCTCGACGATGACGCAGATCTCGTGCGGGATCTCCTGGCGCGTGTTCAGGAGGAGCTTCTCCCGGATGATCTCGGAGGCCAGGAAACGCGACGACTGATCGGTGGCGAGCTCCACGGGGAAAAGCGGTCCGCCCGCGGGGAGATGATCGAGCAGGCAATCGCTCAATGTCTCGGTGTTCTCGCCCGTGAGGGCCGAGAGGGGGAAGATCTCCGCGAAGGGAAAGCACGCGCGCGCCTCGGCGATCATCGGAAGAAGTCTCGGCTTCGGGGTACGATCGATCTTGTTGATGGCCAGGATGACCGGGGGACCTTGCCTGGGGAGGCGATCCAGGATGAACCGATCGCCGGGACCGAAGACCGACCGTGGCCGCTGCTTCCCGGCGGGCGCCGCGATCATGAAGAGCACGAGATCGACGCCGTGCATCGCCGCTGTCGCGTCCGTCACCATCCAGCGGTTCATCGCGTGGCGCGGCTTGTGAATTCCCGGGGTGTCCACGAGGATGACCTGCCCTCGCGGGCGGTTGACAATGCCGCGGATCCGCCGCCGCGTCGTTCGAGGGATGTCCGACACGATGGCCACCTTCTCCCCCACGAGAAGGTTCGTCAGCGTCGATTTGCCGACGTTGGAGCGCCCGATGATCGCGACGGTCCCGGAAGAGTAGACCGTTTCACCCGCGGACACGCTTATCCTGCCGGGCGAGAGTCGAGCTTGGTGATCCGCACCCGCTCGATCTTGCGCGTATCGGCCTGCATGACCTCGAGCCTCAGGCCGTTGACCTCGATGGTCTCGCCCTTGACCGGTATCCTTCCGAGCACGCTGTAAAACAGGCCGGCGATCGTTTCGAACCCCTCGCCCGGCACATCCACCCCCAGGGCCTCCCGTAGATCATCACGGCTCGCGGTCCCTTCGGCCACGTACGTTCCGGCGCTTTCCTCGACAACCGGGTGCTCCTCTTGTTCATGTTCTTCCTGGATGTCACCCACGAGCTCCTCGAGGATATCTTCGATCGATACCACACCGGCCGTTCCACCGTACTCGTCCACGACGATGCTCAACTGGATTCTTCGTGCCTGCAACTCCTTCAACAAATCGGAAACCTGCTTCGTCTCCGGCACGAAGTAGGCCGGCAACATGAGCTTCTCCACCGGGGAATCTTCGGCCAACTCGTCCCACTTCGCGACCAGGTCCTTGAGCGTGATGATGCCCTCCACGTTATCTATCTGGCCCCGGTAGACCGGGATACGGGAGTGTCGCGACTTTGCGAACAGTTCTTTCGCCTCGGCCACCGTGGCTTCGCAAGGAAGGGCGACGACCTCGGTTCGAGGCGTCATGACCTCCCTCACGACGCTATCGTGAAACTCCACAACCTGGCGGATCAACCGGCTTTCTTCCGGCTCCAGGAGCCCTTCCTGCCGGCCGGCATCGATGAAATCCTCGATATCCTCGGCGGGCTCCTCGCCGTTGCGGGACGCCCGGCGTGCCCGGTGGATGCTGTGAAACCTGCGCACGACCCAGGCGATCGGCACGATCAGGGGCCGCATCCCCCGATACAGGACCGCCACGACGATCAGGGTCAGTCCGAACGCCCTCTCGGGGGCACTCAGGGCCAGCAACCGGGCCGCGACGTTGACAACGATGACCGACCCGCCCAAGGCCAGCGTGCCCCAGAGCCACGGCCGCGATATGCCGGAGGATTGAAACACCAGGAAACAGACCGACGCCGAAGCGATCAGCACCAGGTGATGGACGACATCGAACGCCATCCTCATGACCGATGGCATATCGCGGTCGCTCTCCTTGTCGCGCGAGCCCAGGCCGCGCGCTGCCAGGATGCGGCCGATCGCCCGCGGACTCAGTTCCGCGGCCGCGCTCCGGAAGACGCCGATCAGCAGGTAAAGCAGCCCCAGGACGCAGATCGAGGCGATTTCCAGGTCAGCAAGCGTGTCAGGAGCGATCCCGGTCATCTCAGTGGGCGCGACCCTCCCCTCGGCACAGCTCCCACCTCAGCGTGCGTTCCAGCAGCTCCATCTCGCCGTCATCGACCTCGTGATCGTAACCCAGGAGATGCAGGAAACCGTGGATCAGGAGCATCCGGGCCTCCTCCTCGACGGATCGATGAACCGAGCGCGCCTGCCTGCGGGCGGCGTCGGTCGATATGACGATATCGCCCAGGTGGCTCGGCTCGCCGGAGGCGAAGGAAAGAACGTCCGTCGGCCGGTTCGATCTCCTGTACCGCCGGTTCAGATCCCGCAGCATGGCGTCATCACCGAAGACCGCCGTGACCGTTTGACGCCTCACGAGGAACCGTCTCGCAAGAAGGCTGATCACGCGGCGCGCCTCGGCCGGCTTCATCGGTGGCGGAGTCGACCGGACGAGGATACTGGATCGAAGCACGGCGTTCCTCGCCGGCAGGACATCTCGGGACATCAATCCGCTTCGACGGCCCGTGTCTTGGAGCGATCGAAAACGAAGCCCGGGTAGGAGATCCGATGATGGTGCACCGCCGTCAGGGTCTTCAGGAAGGAAGCACGGATCCTACCCAGGTCGCTGAAGGTCAGGTCGCATTCATCCAGCTGGTGATCGAGAACGATCGTATTCGACATGGTGGTGATCAATTCCTCGAATTTCGCCGGCGTCGGATCCTCGATCGTCCTGGCCGCCGCCTCGACCGAATCGGCCATCATCACGATGGCGGCTTCCTTGGTCTGCGGTTTCGGACCCGGATAGCGATAATCCGACTCGTGGATCTCCGGAACATCCGGATCTTCCTTACCCTTGGCCTTCCTGTAGAAGAAGCTGATCAGCCGCGTCCCGTGATGTTGCGGGATCATGTCCCGGATCTGCTTGGGCAGATTGAACTCATCCGCTAGCCGAAGCCCTTCCTTCACGTGATTCGCGATGATGAGGCTCGACATGCGCGGCGACAGCTTGTCGTGCTTGTTCACCCCGCCCCGCATATTCTCCACGAAGTACTCGGCCTTACTCATTTTGCCGATGTCGTGGTAATTGGCCGCGACCCGGCAGAACAACGCGTGGGCGCCGATCTCTTCGGCGGCCTGCTCGGCGAGGGTCCCGAGGATGATGCTGTGGTTATACGTGCCGGGAGCCTCCAGGGAGAGGCGTCGCAGAAGCGGATTGTCGAGGTTCGACAGTTCCAGCAGGCGAATGTCCGTGAGGACATTGAAGAGCCATTCCAGGATGGGAAGGCCGAAGGAGACCACCGGCGCCACCAGGATGCCGCCGGCCGCCGCGGTGCCCATCTCCAGAAGGCCGCTGCCCGGGGCGTGTCCTCCTCGCACGGCGTTGATGGCCAGCACGAGGGTGGTGTTCACGAGGGCGACCCAGGCGCTTGCCTTCAGGATGGCCGTGCGCCGCTCGTACTTGCTGATGCCATAGATCCCCGCGAACGACGAGAGCAGGGCGAACACCATCGCCCTGGCGTCCCAACCCAGGACCATCCCGAACAGAACAGCGTTGATGCTCGCCGACACCATGGCCACGCGAACATTGGCGAGAAGGGTCACGAAGATGGCGCCCGCCGACACCGGCAGGGCCCAGTAATAACTGGAAGGATCATTGAAGGGGGTCACGAGAATCCTCTCGGAAACCGCGTCGGCCAGGAACCCCCCGATCCAGGAGCCGACTCCCGTGAGCAAACCCACCAGCAGCACCATGCTATAAAGGTTTTTGACCCGCTTGAACACCCTCAGGTGGGCCTGGATGTACCGATGCAGGAAGATCGTGAGGAAACAGAGCAGCAAGGCGCTGCCGCCGATGCCCTTCCAGTTCACCGACTTACGTCGGCCCTCCTCGATCCGGGACAGCAGATCGACCGTCTCCTTGGTGAAGACTTCCCCCTCGCGCACGATCACCTGACCGCGCGGGATCCGCATGAAGACCTCCGGGACCGAAACCCTTGCGCGGTCTCGCTGGTGCTCGGTCTCGCTGGCGTTATAGGAAAGGTTTGCGACCGTGAATCCCCCCAGCAGACTGATGAGCGCATTGCGATCCTTGCGCGACCAGTTCGGTGTCAGCTCGCGCACGCGTTGTCTCATCGCGGCACGGACCTGTTCGAGGTCAGCGATCTGGTCGACGCGGACGAGCTCGGCCTCCGTGGCCTCTCTCTGGCGAACCTCCCGCACCGCGATCGCCCCCTCTTTCGGCAGGTCCTCCCGCCGCTGGACGATCCGCTTCTGCCTGATGCTCGAGAGAACCCTCACGGCCAGCTTCTCGAGGTCCTCGCTGAATCCCCTGGCGGCCAGCCACTCGAAATCTTCCGCCGAAACCGCCTCGCCGTACGCCGTGCGTACCGCCACGAGCTCGGTCTCGGTGGTCGTCGATGAGCCCTTGGCGCTTTCTTCCTCGACGGCCTGCAAGGCCGCCCGGCCGTCGCGGAACAGCGCCTCCAGCTTCTGCTGCTGTCCCAGCGCGACGTTCATCACCTGGTCGTAGACCGGCCTCACTTTCCGGCTTTCCGCTTCCCGCCTCTCGATCGTGGCCGCCTCATCGGGCAGCTCGATATCGTAGGTCGCCCTGATGGTCGAGCGCGCCACTTCCCCCACCGCGTACACCGCATGCTGGAAGCTGCACTCCTGCTGGGAGAGGATCGGGGTCATGAAAACGATGAGCACTCCGGCCCAAAGGACATTCTTGCCCAGGGTCCGATCGCACCAGTCCTGCAGGGCCGTCGCGTAACGGCGGTAGTTCTTCCGCGCCCGGGCAGATCCGGTGGAGGGCGCGCCGCGCAGTCCGGAATTGGGGCGTTTCGGCCGCCGGGAGTCGCTTCTACGCATGGGAGATCCGCGCAGTCCCGCGCTCGGCGGGCTTCTCTTGGCCCTTCCCCGATGGTGGGCCTTCATCGGGACTGCCGTTGGTTTCGTACGATTCGTAGGCGACGATGATCTGCTGCACGAGGGGATGACGAACGACATCTCTCTCGTCGAAATGGATAACGGCTATTCCCTCGATGCCGTTGACCACCTGTTCGGCCTCGACCAGTCCGGATCGTCTTTCGATCGGCAGATCGATCTGCGTGATGTCACCCGTGATGACGGCCTTGGAGTTGAACCCGATGCGGGTGAGAAACATTTTCATCTGCTCGGAGGTGGTGTTCTGCGCCTCGTCGAGAATGATAAACGAATCGTTGAGCGTTCGCCCCCTCATGAACGCCAGCGGCGCCACCTCGATGATACCGCGCGACAGGAGGCGCTCCGCCTCCTCTTTCATCTGGAAATCGAAAATCGCGTCGTACAGCGGTCTGAGGTACGGATCGACTTTCTGCGCCAGGTCCCCCGGCAGAAAGCCCAGCCGTTCACCGGCCTCGACCGCGGGGCGGGCCAGGATCATGCGCTCGACCTTTTGCTGCTTCAAGTACGACAGGCCGACGGCGACCGCGAGGTAGGTCTTCCCGGTCCCGGCGGGCCCGATGCCGAAAACCATGTCCTTTTCCCGGATGGCATGGATATAACGGTGCTGGTTCGGGCTACGCGGGGAAACCGATTTCTTGGAAGAAGGACGGATCTGGGATGAGAGCAACAGGTTCAACTGCGGCTTGCCTTCCCGCTCCATCATCCGCGCCGCGAAAGCCAGCTCCCCCTCGGACAGTTCGTACCCCTGCTTGAGGAAATCACAGACCTGCGCGATGAAATCCGCCGCCATCGCCTCGCGATCCGGATCGCCCTGGATGGTGATCTGCCCGCCACGCGCAGCGATCTCGACCTGAAAATGACCTTCGAGGAACTTGAGATGGCCGTCGCGGGTCCCGGCGAGGTTGGGCAGCACCTTCTCGGCGACGCTGATCTTTCTCATCGGCCTCCGAGCGCCCGTGACCACCATCCTGCCGGCGCTGTCGCCGGGTGGGGCACAATGGACGGACGGCGGATGTGCGCGATCCGAGCGGCGAGCTTCATTATTCGGGAAAGTTATCATCCCTCGGGCGGGAGTGTCAAGGACGGTAGGCCATAACACGATATTATTCAATAACTTACGAACGATGCCGGGGGGCGAGACGCAGGTGCAGCTCCTTGAGCTGCGCCTCCTCGATCCGCGAGGGAGAGCCGGTCATCAGGCACGTGGCGCTGGTGGTCTTGGGGAAGGCGATCACCTCCCTCAGAGAGGTCGCCCCGGTCAGCATGGCGACGACCCGGTCCAGGCCCAGGGCGATTCCCCCGTGGGGGGGCGCGCCGAAACGCAAGGCCCGCAGGAAGAAACCGAATTTCTCTTCCGCCCTTTCCTCTGACAGCTTCAGAATCCGGAATATCCTCTTCTGGAGGTCCACCTGGTGGATACGGATGCTGCCGCCGCCGAGCTCCCATCCGTTGAGAACCAGGTCATAGGCCCGCGCGCGAACCGAGAGCGGATCCTGCTCGAGACGAGACAGGTCCTCCGGCTCCGGAGAGGTGAACGGATGATGACAGGAGGTGAGACTCCCATCCTCGGGGCGATTCTCGAACAAGGGGAAACCGTGTATCCAGGCCAGGCACCACCGTGATTCCGGGATGAGCCCCTCCCTGCGGGCGAGCTCCAGGCGCAACGCGCCCAGACTGCGCGCCGCGACATCGCGGGTGTCGGCGACGATCACGGCCAGGTCCCCGACGCGCGCGCCCAGTTCATCCAGGATCGCCCGTGCGCGTGATTCCCCGAGGAACTTGATCACCGGCGACTGGACCCCCTCCGGCGTCCGCTTGATGAACACAACCCCCGCCGCGCCGTACCGCTTCGCATGCTCGGCGAGTTCATCCTGTTCCCGCCGGGAATAGCGGCCGCATCCGGATGCGAGGATCCCGCGGATCACTCCACCGCTCGACGCCACTTTCTCGAACACCTGAAACCCGCAGCCATCGCCGAACTGCGTGAGATCCCCTATCTCGAGGCCGAAACGAAGATCGGGGGAATCCGACCCGAAGCGATCCATCGCCTCCCGGTACGGCAGGCGCACAACTTTCGACGGGAAGGTCTTGCCGGCGACTTCGAAAATTCCGGCCATCATGCCCTCGACCAGCTCGTAAATATCCTCGGGCTCGATGAACGATGCCTCCAGATCGATCTGCGTGAACTCCGGCTGCCGGTCGGCCCGGAGGTCCTCGTCCCGGAAGCACCTTACGATCTGGAAATACTTCTCGAACCCCGCGATCATGAAGAGTTGCTTGAATATCTGGGGTGACTGCGGCAATGCGTAGATGCAGCCTTCGTGCACCCGGGACGGCACGACGTAGTCGCGTGCTCCTTCCGGGGTGGAACGCGTCAACATCGGCGTTTCCAGCTCGAGAAATCCCCTCGCGTCGAGATAATTTCTGACGTGCAGGGCGATACGGTGGCGCAGCGTCAGCGATTCCAGCAGGGGCCGCCTACGCAGATCCAGGTAGCGGTACTTCAGCCGCAGGTCCTCCGCCGACGGCTCGTCC
>JBHHZN010000107.1:0-7887 GCA_046758155.1 Acidobacteriota bacterium
GGGCTGAACCGTCCTGAGCCTGGTCCGTCGTCGTCTGCTTGTACAGGATCTCCGCCACCTTGTGGGAAGCCGCCGTGACGGCCTCCAGGCCGGTCTTGATACGATCGATATTCCCCTCCGTGATCGCCTTCTTGAGATCGGCGACGGCATCCTCCACACGCTTCACTTCTTCGGGCGGCAGCTTCTCGCGGTTCTCCGCCAGCAACTTCTCGGTCGTGTAGACGGCCTGGTCCGCCTGGTTGCGGGTTTCGGCCTCCTCTCGCATGCGGTGGTCCTCATCGGCGTGCGCAGCCGCCTCCTGGGTCATTTTCTCGATCTCGTCCTTGTCAAGACCGCTGGAAGCTTCGATCCGGATCGACTGTTCCTTGCCCGTCCCCTTGTCCTTGGCGGACACGTGCAGGATCCCATTGGCATCGATATCGAACGTCACCTCGATCTGCGGCACGCCGCGTGGTGCCTGGGGTATCCCCATGAGGTGAAATCGTCCCAGAGAACGGTTATGGGCCGACATTTCCCGTTCACCCTGCAGCACATGGATCTCGACGCTTGTCTGGTTATCCGCCGCCGTCGAGAAGACCTCGCTCTTCTTCGTGGGGATCGTCGTGTTGCGCTCGATGAGCTTGCTGAAAACGCCCCCGAGGGTCTCGATGCCGAGAGACAAGGGGGTGACGTCGAGCAAGAGCACATCCTTGACATCGCCCGCCAGGACACCCGCCTGGACGGCGGCGCCGATGGCAACGACCTCATCGGGGTTGACTCCCTTGTTGGGCTCTTTCTGGAACACGTCCTTGACGATCTGCTGGACCCGCGGGATCCGGGTCGATCCGCCGACCAGGATCACCTCGTTGATGTCTGTGGCGGTCTTTCCGGCGTCGGCCAGCGCCCTCTTACAGGGGTCCACCGTTCTTCGAAAGATTTCCTCACAGAGCTGTTCGAGCTTCGAGCGGCTCATTTTCATGACGAGGTGTTTGGGCCCGGAGGCATCGGCCGTGACGAACGGCAGATTGATCTCCGTCTCGACCACCGTCGACAGCTCGCATTTGGTCTTTTCGGCGGCCTCTTTGAGGCGCTGCAACGCGATCTTGTCCTTGCTCAGGTCGATGCCCTGGTCTTTCTTGAACTCGGCGATGATCCATTCCATGATCCTCTGGTCGATGTCATCGCCGCCCAGGTGTGTATCCCCGTTGGTTGCCTTGACCTCGACGACCCCTTCGCCGACCTCGAGGATGGACACATCGAATGTACCACCCCCAAAGTCGAAGACCACGATGGTCTCGTCCTTTTTCTTGTCCAGGCCATAGGCCAGAGCCGCCGCCGTGGGCTCGTTGACGATCCTTTCCACTTTCATGCCTGCGATTTCACCGGCGTCCTTCGTCGCCTGCCGTTGAGAATCGTTGAAGTAGGCCGGCACGGTGATGACCGCGCGCTCCACCTTCTGGCCCAGATAAGCCTCCGCCGATTCCTTCATCTTCATCAGGATTCTGGCCGAGATCTCCTGCGGGGAGTACTCCTTGTCCTGGATGGTTATGCGCACATCCTGATTCGGTCCGGCGGTAAGCTTGTAGGGCACGCGATCGACTTCGTCTTTCACTTCCTCGAATCGCCTGCCCATGAACCGTTTGATCGAGAAAACGGTGTTGACGGGGTTCGTGATCGCCTGGCGCTTCGCCACCTGCCCGACGAGCCGCTCACCCTTGTCGGTGATCGCGAAGACGGAGGGAGTGGTTCTACCCCCCTCGGCGTTGGGAATGACGACCGGCTTGCCACCTTCCATCACGGCGACCACGGAATTGGTGGTCCCGAGGTCGATACCGATGATCTTGCTCATTCAGCCCTCCTTAGGAAGCTCGCGGAGATCTCCGCGGCCACGCGAACAGTAAGATGGGGTTGGTAGCGTGTCAAGTGAGCCGGAGGCACACTAACTAATTGATATATTAGGACTTGGGTGAATCAGCGCCGGCTCGGTGGGCCGGCGGTAGCGCGGGGGGGCCCGAGGTTTTCGCTGTCACCGGCTGGTGGTGTGGGCCGTCGTGCGGACCGATCGCCGCGCTCGAGTGTTCGTTCCGGATTCACCGTCCCGCCCGGACCATAGGCGACGATGCTGTAGCCCTTGGCCGTCGAGATGAAACCGAATCGGCGGCCCCAGGGGTCTTTCAAGCCGCTCGGACTGACGAGCTTTCCCTGGACGAGTTCCTTGAGATCCTCCGGGTAAAACCCTTTCTGCAGATAATAGACCTGGATGGCTTCGTCGAGTCTTTCCATCCGGTTCCGCGTCACGATGTCGTAGATCTGATCGATCATCACTTCCGAGGCGATCAGAAGGGGCGAACCTGAGAGCGGGCTGTGACGCAGCGTGACGATCGAGACCGTGAGACCGGCGAAAAGGGTCAGATACGCGATTTTTTCCAGAACAGGCCCGACCCGGATGCCTCCCCGCGCCGGTGCCTGTTGCGACGTTCCGGCTCCTCGGGCCTCCACGATCAGGTTCCTGCTCAGCAGGTCATAAAGGATCCGGCAGGTCTCGAAGTCGCTCATGCGGCTGCGATCGATCAGTTCCTGGACATTGCGCCGGCCATCGATCAATTCATAGATCACGGCTTCATCTCGATGTAGGCGCAGGCCACCCCCTTCGTCGGGCCCGTCGGGCTCGTCCGCTGCGGCTCCGGCGAACGCCTGCTCCAGGTCGTTGTCCAGATCCTCATCCTGATCCTTCGTGACGATGACCGGTTTCTCGTCGGGATTCGTCCCCCGGAAAACCATATCGAGAGAGCGGATCTTGCGCTCGATGATCGGCCACTCGTCGATCATCCTGACGCCTTCCATCAGGACGCTCTCGGCGCTCAGCGGCGTGAAATGCTCCCTGTCGTACTCGACCGCCTCTTCCTGGCTGAAGTGATAATCCCCATCCTCCCATCGAAACAGCCTGTACACCAGTTGCGCGATCTGGAGTCGCAGCGCTTCGCATAGATCGGACTCCTGGATGTACCCATCCTGAACGAGCACGTTGCCCAGCCGCTGCCGCGTGGATTTCTGGGTGCGCAAGGCGTCATCGAGCTGTTCCTGCGTGATGCGGCCCGACTTGACGAGGACTTGGCCGAGCCGGTTCTCGATGTTTTTCTTCGAGGAGTTCGCCGAGACGACGCTACCTTCCAGGAAGGAAACCGTCACCTCATCCTGCTGATCCTTGAGCGTCAGGACACCGGTTTTCTTCTGGATGCTGATGAGCTGGAAGATATCGGCCAGGCTGAAATCCTTCAGCGTCCCTTCAAGCGCCATCGCGCGTCTCCATCATGAGCCAATTCCTCATCGACAAGATGTTCCCACCGATCCAGAGAATGATCGCCATGGAGGAGCCGATGACGAGTCCCACGGGAGGAAAATCGGTGACGGGCACGCGGGGCCCAAGGAGGAGCTCTCCACGCATCAGGAGGGAAAGGACCGTGAACACCCAGCCCATCATGATGGGAACCCCGAGGGCTACGCGTCCGCTCATGATGAGACCCGAGCCGGGCAGGACCAGAGAGAGCACATGACGCGTGATGAAGTTCAAACGGTCGCGGCGCTCTATCGCGAGCGTCTCCTGTTGCAGGACGCCCGCGGTAACCTCGTTCCGCTTGATCAGGATATGCACGCAGCGCGGACAGAAGTCGCTCCGGCTGCTCTCCACACGGCAGCGATCGCAGAACGGTCGGCCGCATCGAGAACAACATTCCGTCGTGACATGACGGCTTCCGAAGACCAGCAAGAGAGCAAGGAGCAGGGCGCCGCCACTGGCCATGCTGACGGGGTTGGCGAGGGCATGGCCCATCCGATCGCGCTGTCCTCGATCTCTGCGCAGCTCGGTCTTGATCCTGCTCAGATCCGCGCCCTCCTGGATGAGCTGACCCGCGCCGGCCTCCTTCTTCTGGGCGAGCAGTTCACCGACACGATCATCATCGAGTTCACGCGCCCGTGCCAGGCTCGCTTCAGCTTCCGCGAAGTGCAGGAGCTCGGTCTGCGCCAGGTATAGGTTCCAGTAGGCGGACACGTTATTCGGCTCCTGGTCCAGGGCCTGTTTGTAACGGCCGACTGCCTGGCTGTATTCGCCGAGGCGGAAGTACACATTGCCGATGTTGATCATCGCCGGGACGCTGGTCGGACGCTGCTTCAGGACGAAGCTGTAGGTATCGAAGGCCTTCCCCTGCAGATCCCCTTTCGCGTACAGCGTTCCGAGCAGGAGGTGCAATTCCGGGCTCTTCGCGTGCGCCTGGGCGACCTGCTCCAAGCGCTCGAGGGTGGCTGGATTGTACCCCTGTTGGCTGGCCGACAGCACCGCGGTCAACTCCGGATCGGTCGAGGACTCGAACCGGTCAATCGCCAGTCCCACTCCCATGGGCGACAGGCCGATCATCAGGAACACGCCGAGGGCGACCAGCTTCTCGGCTGGTCGCATGTGACGAAAACAGATGACCAACCAGTACAGGATGAGCCATATTCCCCCCACCCAGGCCAGCAGCGGCAGCAGGAAAAACACCCAGGAGGCGAATCGCGCCGCGGGATCGGGCATCAAGCGCCTGAGCGCTTCGAAGATCTCGTGCCGGACACGACCCTGACATCGGGCGATGACGAACAGCGAGAAGATAGTCAGACTGATGAGGATCGACAGTGTCACGATGATCGCGAGATTGGAGATCATGATCTCGTCGGTGAGCAGGCGGGAGAAGGATAACTTGATGCCTTTCGCGTACTCATCCAGGAATGTGAACACGCCTCGTCCCGAGCGCAGCTGGCTCCAGGCGTATCCGAGCTGGGCTTGAGGCAGGAACGGGTCGAAGGTTCGAGCGAGATCGAACGCGCTGCGTGCCCTCTCGTAGTTCCCCTCGCGCAGATTCTCGTAGCCCTCGTAGGCGAATCCCCGGGAAATCGAGCGATCGGCGGTGTTCCCTTCCTGGCGCATGAAGGCCCGCAGCTCCTCTACCCGACCCTGGGCGCCCAGGAGATCGGACGCCTCCAGTGCCACCTTGCGGGCAAACCAGAGATGCCGGATCGTTTCCTGTATCCCCTGCGCGCTTTCATGCCGGTCCGGCACGTCGGGACGAGTTTCCTCTTGGCTGCCTGGAAGGAGGATGATGGTGGATGATGGCTTCGGAGGAGAGGCGACCGCCGAGGCGCCAGGCAGGAGCAGGGCAAGAAGGAGCAGAGGAACTAGGAGGAAGAAGCCCTTCGCGCGTACTGGATCTTGAGCTCGCAGAGGACTCCCTCGATGAGCTGGACTTCCTCCTGATCGAGGTTTCCCTTGGTCTTCGCCCGCAGCATGTCGATGATATCGATGATCTCGCGCGCCGCGGCGGTGTCCGTGTGGCGTTTCTTCGTGACGGGATCCTCGATCTCGCCCAGATGAATGAAAGCCGTCGTCGCCAGGGACGAGATGAACGGACCGAACCCCATCGCGACCACTCGTTCCGTTTCCCGGCGGGCGCCGGCGCTCGCGCGCATCTCGAATCCCTCGCCCTTGATCGGTTCGTCCGGGGTGGCGGCTGGTCCCTGCTCGGGCCGGTCCGGCTCGGCGGTCCGCCTTTCTCCCGTCGCTGTGAACGCACGGCGATCCGTGACCTTGATGCGGCCTTGCGGGTCTTCCGGTTCCGCCTTCTTTTCGGAGTCCTGTCCTGCCATGTCCCCTGTCTCGCGATGGTTCGTGCGCAAGCGGTCTCGTACGACCCTGCTGCCCGCGCTCTCGCCTTGATGCTAGCATCATGAAGTTAGACCAATCAATGCCGTTTCACCATACAAGGGTGGCCGGCTGTACAGGGACGGGACACCGGCATAAAATGGGGCCTGTGAATACGGGAGGCAAGCTTGGCTGAGCCGGGCGCTCGATTCGACGAGCTCGTGGAGCTCATGAGGCGGTTGAGAGGGCCCGGGGGTTGCCCCTGGGACGCCGAGCAGACCCTCGAGAGCCTCCGATCCTATTTGATCGAGGAGACTTACGAGGTTCTCGAGGCCATCGAGGCGGGTGAGCCCGGCCTGCTGAGGGAGGAGCTGGGCGATCTCCTCCTGCAAGTGGTCTTCCTGAGCCAGGTTTGCTCCGAGCGGGGTTTATTCGAGATCGGGGCCGTGGTGGCCGATATCCGGGACAAGCTCGTGCGTCGCCATCCTCACGTCTTCGGCCCGCGCCCCGCCGGCGATTCCGGCGAAGCCATCCAGCGGTGGGAGGAGATCAAGAATCAGGAGAGGAAAGCCTCCGGTAAGTCCGATGGCTCCCTCCTGGGCGGCGTGCCCCGAAAGCTCCCGGCCCTGCTGCGCGCTAGCCTCCTCTCGTCCAAGGCTGCCATGGTCGGCTTCGACTGGAGGGAACTCGAGGAACTCTTCGGGAAACTGGAGGAGGAGATCGGGGAATTCCGGCAGGAGGCAGGGGCCCGCAACCGAGCCGGGATGACCGAAGAGCTGGGCGATCTTCTCTTCATCGCCGCCAACATCGGGCGGTTCACCGGGATCGATCCCGAACTGGCCCTGCAGGCCGCCAATGAGAAGTTCCGCGCGCGCTTCCGGCACATCGAAAAACAACTCGATCGCGAGGGGAAGACACCGCAGGGCGCGGGGCTCGAGCGCATGGAAGAACTCTGGGAGGAGGCCAAGAAGCTGGAGCGAGCCGGGGACCGCCCGTCAGGCTGACCGGCCGGCCACGAGCTCAACCGACCAGCTCGAGGAAGCGCCCCATCCTTCTGAACTTTTCGTGACGGCGCTCGAACAGCTCCTCCGGATCCAGGCTGCACAGTTCGGCCAGATCGGTCTCGAGCCGGTCGGCGAGGATCTGAGCGGACAAGCGATGGTCCGAGTGGGCGCCGCCCGGGACCTCCGGCACGATCTGGTCGATCACCCCGAGTTCCTTGAGATCTTGAGCGGTGATCTTCATCGCGTCCGCCGCGTTCTTCTTCCACTTTTCCTGGTCCTTCCAGAGGATCGCGGCGCAGCCTTCCGGGCTGATGACGGAGTAAATGGCGTGTTCAAGGATGTTCACGCGGTCTCCCATGCCCACGGCCAGCGCTCCCCCGCTTCCCCCTTCGCCGGTCACGGTCGCGATGAGGGGCACGCGCAAGCTCGCCATCTGGCGCAAGTTGCTGGCGATCGCCTCGGCCTGTCCACGTTCCTCGGCGCCGATGCCGGGATACGCACCGGGGGTGTCGATGAAGCTGAGGATCGGGCGTGAGAACTTGTCAGCGAGACGCATCATGCGAAGGGCCTTGCGGTAGCCCTCGGGGCGGGGCATGCCGAAGTTACGTCGAATCTTCTCCCGCGTGTCGCGCCCCTTCTGATGGCCGATCACACAGACAGGCCGGCCCCTGAAGACACCGAACCCCGCCAGGATCGCCGGATCGTCCTTGAAGGTCCGATCGCCGTGCAGCTCGACAAAATCCTCGATCATGTAGAGCACGTAGTCGAGGGTGTACGGTCGCCGCGGGTGCCTGGCGACCAGGGTCTTCTGCCATGGTGTGAGCCGCGCGAAAATCTTCTTGCGAAGACCCTCGAGCCGTCGCCGAAGCCGCTCGATCTCCTGCTGCCTCTCGGCGCCCGCCGGAAAAGCCGACAGTTCCTCGATGCGGCGTTCGAGAGCCGTGATCGGTTCCTCGAACGCGTCCTCGTTGGAGGGGTTGGGGCTTGCGAGTCGAGCCATCGCGTCGTCCTGAAGGGACGCGGATCATCCGCGCGCTGGAACGCGAATGTATCAGCCGTTCAGACCGGCTGTCAACGTATCGCCGCTTCACCCAGCCGCCTGGCCAGTCGTTCGGCCAATTGTCTTTCCGATTCGAGGCTATTAACGATGCCATCGAGTCTGGCGTCCCTCAGCCGGTTCAGGATCCGGCCGAGCAGAGGTCCCGATGGGACGCCCAGGGACCTCAACATCGCACC
>JBHHZN010000108.1:0-7855 GCA_046758155.1 Acidobacteriota bacterium
CAGGCCGAGGTTCCCAGGTAGAACTCGGGATGCAGGATCCTCCACGACACGAGCGGGGCGCCACCTTCCCGGAAAAGCGTGATGAGGGATGGAGCCGCAAGCGGGCCGATCTTAAGGCGGGGTCCGGTGAGGCGTCAAATGCGCGAGCTCGGCGTGATGTAAGATCCCGGCCGATCAACACCGGCGCCGGCACGCACCGCATCGGGGCGAGGGGCCCCGCCCGGCCCACGACGCGTACCATCGGCCGCCGATTCGACGAGGAGAAGAGCAATGCCGGACTTGACGCTCACACAGGAGCAGCAGCAGATACGCGATCTGGCTCGCGACTTCACGCAGCAGGAGATCGCCCCGGCCGCGGCCGACCACGACAAGACGGGAGAGTTTCCCCGTGACATTTGCCGCAAGGCCTGGGAGCTGGGGTTGATGAACACGCACATCCCGGAAGAGTTCGGCGGCGCCGGGCTGGGCGTCTTCGAGGGCTGCCTGATCGCCGAGGAGGTCGCGGCCGGTTGCACCGGCATGGGCACGGCGATGGAGGCGAATTCCCTTGCCGAGGCGCCGGTGATCGTGGCCGGCAATGATGACCAGAAGAAACGATACCTCGAGCCGATGACGAGGGAGTTCAAGTTCGCCGCCTACTGCGTGACCGAGCCGGACGCCGGCTCGGATGTCGCGGGCATCAAGACCAACGCTCGTCGATCGGGAGGTGAGTACATCTTGAACGGATCGAAGATGTGGATCACCAACGGAAGTGTTGCTGACTGGTACTTCGTTCTGGCCTACACCGATCCGGCCAAGCGGCATCGTGGGATGAGCGCGTTCATCGTCGACAGGGACAGCGACGGTATCGAGGTCGGGAAGAAGGAATGGAACATGGGACAGCACGCTTCCGACACGCGGGCGCTCAGCTTCACCGACGTGAAAGTGCCCGAGGCCAACAGGCTGGGTGGTGAAGGGGACGGCTTCCGGATCGCGATGACCGCCTTCGATCACACGCGCCCCGTGGTTTCTGCGGCCGCCGTCGGGCTGGCGCGGTCGGCGATGGAGCATGCCATCCGCTACGCGAAGGAACGCAAGACCTTCGGAGTCCCGATCGCCAAGCATCAGTCGGTCTCGTTCATGATCGCCGACATGGCGATGAACATCGAGGCCGCACGGCTGCTGGTCTGGCAGGCCGCGCTGACGATCGATCGCGGCGAGCGCAATACACTGCAGGCCGCTTGCGCGAAAGCGTTCGCCGCCGACATGGCTATGAAAAGCGCGCTCGATGCGGTCCAGGTTTTCGGCGGCTACGGTTTCTCGAGCGAGTATCCCGTGGAAAAACTGATGCGCGACGCGAAGGTCTTCCAGATCTACGAGGGGACCTCGCAGATCCAGCGGCTGATCATCGCCAAGGAGATTTTCGACCGGCGATGATCGTCTCGTGGGGCCACCCAGCCGGGCGGTCGGCCCATGGGCGTGGCCTGTCCTCGGGCCCCCGATCGGTTTCCTCGCCGCCGCTTCTCGGCACGTCCTGCCCGGGGCGTATCGATCGACTGTCGCGGACGAGCCGGCCTGGACCCCCACCGGCGTACAGGCCCCTCGCTGGAGGGCGCCTCGACGGCAAGGGCGGCCGGCGCCGGCGGTGACGGCTTGCGGGATCTCCTCGTCACCGCTGGGGAAGCTGCCCTTCCCGCACGCGCCGCTGTTGCCGCCGCGGGCTCGAGATCGATCCCGCGGAGCGGCTGGACCTGAGCTGCGGGGAACGCGAAGCGGCTCGCGGCGTCGGCGGGCCACGCGGGGGCCCTCAGGCCCACGCGGTCGTCGTGTTTCCTGATCGGGTCTCCGGACGCGATGGCCGGCGGAAAACGGCCGGGGGGAACCGGAAGGGTCTTCTGCCTGTGATCGTCAGCGACTGCGATCCAGCAGGTGGTAAACGCAGGGGATGATCAGCAGCGTCAGGAGGGTGGATGTGATCAGACCGGCGATGACGGTCACCGCCATGGGCCGACGCAACTCTCCTCCGGCACCCAGCCCGACGGCCATGGGCAGGAGGCCCAGCACGGTCGTGGCGGTGGTCATCATGATGGGCCGGAGCCGCACCGCTCCCGCCCTCCGAAGGGCTTCGAGTTTCGTGAGTCCCTGCCGGCGGAGCAGATTGGTGTAGTCGATCAGAATGATCGCGTTGTTGACGACGATCCCGGCCAGGAGGATGGCCCCGATGAGCACGACGATACTCACCGTGATTTCGAACAGATAAAGGGCACCCAGGACACCGATCAGAGAGAACGGCACGCTGAAGAGGATCACGAACGGGTGCAGGAGCGATTCGAACTGGGAGGCCATGACCAGGTAGACCATGAAGACAGCGAGCAGGATCGCCAGGCGCATGCTCTTGAAAGACGTCTCCATTTCCTGGCGCTGGCCTCCGATCCGCCATTCATAACCGGACGGGAAGCTCATCCCATTCAGGAGGCTCCTGATCTCGGCGGCAACCGAGCCCAGGTCCCGTCCACTCAAGTTCGCCGTGATGCTGGCAACGCGCTGTCCCTCCGACCGGCGGATGTCGGCCGGTCCTTCTTTCTCCTCGATGGTGGCGACCGCCGACAGCGGGATGGCCGTCTTTCCGGCCTGGTGGACCGCCAGCCTCCTGAGATCGCGTATGCTGTTGCGGAACTCCTCGTCGGCCTGGAGCCGGATGTCGATCTGTCGATCATGGCGCTGGATCTCGGTGGCGACGGTTCCCAGCACCTTGGAGCGGACGACGCCGGCTACATCCGACAATGTGAGGCCCAGCTTGGCCAGCTGGGAACGATCGAACCGGATCTGGAGTTCAGGGTTCCCCCCCTCCGTGGATGACTTGATATCGGTAAGGCCTTCGATCCAGTGCAACCGCCGGGCGCACGCGTCCGCCAGGCGGTCCAGGAGACGTAAGTTGTAGCCGCGTATTTCCACCTCGATCGCGGTGCGAAAGCTGAAGTACGAAGGACGGCCGAAGCGGTACGCGAGCCTGTCCTGTCGATCCAGTGCGCCGCGCAGGTCATTCATGAGAGATTCCTCTCTCGCCCTCGAGATGGGGGGGGCCACCGTCAGCGTCATCTGTCCGATGTTCTCGCGCCTCTCGCCGCTCACGCCCCCCTGCTCATTGGATGCTCCCGCGATCGCGTACACCGTGGTGACGCCTTGCAGTTTCCGCGCGAACCCTTCCAGGCCGGCCATTCTTCGCTGAGTGACATCGAGGCGGGTGCCGGGAGGCAGTTCGGTGTTCACGAAGAACTCGCCTTGGATCAACTCCGGCATCAGCTCACGGCCCAGCGTCGGGAAAATGCCGAGGCTCGCGATGAGCACGGCAAGCGCCGTGATCACGGTGAGCCATGGGTGCCGCAGAACCCAGGCCAGGTGCCGGCGGTAGGCCGTGCTGAGCCTGTCATAGCCCGCCTGGAAGACCCTCACCGGCACGGACGTGAGGAGCGCGACCAGCGATCCGACGCCCGTGACGAGACGCTTCAGGCCGCCGGCGAGGAAGATCGACACGGCGAAGACGACGCGATTCAGGATACGCAGGGGGGACTTACCCGGCATGGGGCCGGCCGGCTCGACGCCGAACCGGCGGGAGGCGAGCATCGGGATCACCGTCAAAGCGACGATCAGCGACATCGTCAGGGAGTACGTGACGGTCAGGGCCTGATCGCCGAACAGTTGCCCGGCGATGCCTTCGATGAAAACGATGGGGACGAAGACGCAGATCGTGGTCAGGGTGCTCGCTATCACGGCCCGCGCCACTTCCCCGGTCCCGATCCGGGCTGCCTCCTCGTCGGGCAGCCCTTCGTCACGGCGGCGCTGGATCGATTCGAGCACAACGATCGAGTTGTCCACGAGAAGCCCGATACCAAGCGTGAGGCCCCCGAGGGACATGATGTTGAGCGAGATGCCGGACAGGTACATCAGGAAGAAGGTCGACACGAGTGAGATCGGGATGGCGATCCCTATGATCATCGTGGTTTTCCAGCTTCGCAGGAACAGGTACAGAACCAGGATCGCGAGCACGCCGCCGTACAAACCGGTGTGGAGGACCTCGGAGACCGATTCGCGGATGTAGCGCGCCTGGTCGGTGACGACGGTCAGCCGGAGCGACGGGTTGACCTTCTTGAGGGCTCCCTCCAGCCTGGAGAGACTGCGCTTGACGGCGTCGGAGACCGTGACGGTGTTGCTGCCGCCTTCCTTGTAGACCGCCACCTCGACGCTCTCCTCCCCGTTGATACGAGTGATCAGTTCCCGCTTCTTGTGTCCCTTGA
The DNA here is from genome assembly GCA_046758155.1 of Acidobacteriota bacterium. Taxonomy (GTDB): domain Bacteria; phylum Acidobacteriota; class Polarisedimenticolia; order JACPZX01; family DASXTC01; genus JBHHZN01. The sequence continues at coordinate 4,275 of JBHHZN010000108.1, forward strand.
CTATCCTGGCGATGTCCGCCAGCCGGATGATCGCGCCGTTGGAGCTGTCGATGACGATGTCGTCCAGATCGCGCGCCCGCTGGAACTCGTTGACCGTCCGGACCAGATATTCCGTCTGCCCCTCGCGGAGGCGTCCTCCGGTCAGGTTGATGTTCTCCGCTCTGAGTCGATCCAGCACCCGATCGGCGGAGAGGCCCAGGTTCGCCAGGCGTCGCTCGTCCAGTTCGACCTGGATTTCCTCCTCCAGGCCCCCGCTGACCACGACGGCGGCCACTCCTTCGATCCGTTCGAGCGCTCGTTTGACCCGCTCGTCGGCGATGAGTCTCAGGCGCACGAGGTCCTTGCCGCCCGACAGGCCGAGGCGGAGGATCGGATCCAGGGAGGGATCGTACCGCAGGAGGATCGGCCGATCGGCGTCAACCGGCAGGCTCAGCACGTCGAGCCGTTCGCGGACATCCAGGCCGGCCAGGTCCATGTTGACGCCCCAGCCGAACTCCAGCGTGACTTCGCTCACTCCCGCGCGGGAGCTGGAAGTGACCCGCACGACGTTGTTGACGACGCCCACGGCGTTTTCCACGGGTCGTGTGATGAGGCTCTCGACCTCGAGGGGGGCCGCTCCATCGTAAGTCGTGCGGACGGTCAGCGAAGGGTAGGTGATGTCGGGCAGGAGATCGGTGGCCAGCTGGCCGAACGAGATCAGGCCGAAGATGACCACGGCGACGGCGAATATGAAAACACTGACGGGACGCCGTGTGGAAAAATCGATCAGCTTCAAGGCGCCCTCACGGTTGTCTTGGCCCCGGCTTTGCCCGCCCGCCCTGGATGCGCCGGTGGATCTGTTCCTCGCTCATCCCGCGTGCACGCATGACTTCCTTGGCTCGTTCGAGCTGCTCCGAGGACATCTTGGAGAAATCGACCCGCCGGGCGCGCCTGCCGGGCGAGAGGGCCGCCTCGCCGCGGCCGGCATCAGCGGCGGCGGGTGCGGGCTCGGGGTGGGGCCGGATGCTCACCGGCGTTCCGTCGCTGAGGCCGTCCCGGCCGACGACGATGACGGCTTCATCCGGAGAGAGTCCGGAGAGAACCTCCACCGAATCGCCGTCCGTGAAGCCGAGCGTCACCTCCCGGCGGCGGGCGACATCATTGTCCGCGATGTAGACGGTATCACCGATACTCTCGAGCGAGAGAGCGGCCTTCGGGATGACCACGGCGTCGGTATGCGTGGCGATCTTGACGAAGACCCGGGTGAACATGCCGGGACGCAGCTTGTTGCGTCCTTCCACGCCAAGCGTGACCTTGATCGTGCCGGTGGCGGCATCGACGACCGGACTGACGCGCAGAACGCTTGCCGTGAACCGCGTCCCGGGCCACGCCTCCGACGTCAGGTAAGCGCTTTGCCCGAGACGCAGCGAGGCCAGATCGCGTTCAGGAACCTGGATGGGACACAGGAGAGGATCGAAGTTGGATATCCTGAAGAGGCGTGTGTCCGGACTCACCTTCTGGGCGAGATTGATGTAACGGGCCACGATCAGTCCGCCGAACGGGGCGGTGATTCTCGTGTACCCTAGCTGTAGTTCATCGAGATCGACCTGCGCCTTGGCCGTCTCGTAGCGTGACTTGGCGTCATCGAAATCCTGAGGGCTGATCAGTTCCCGTTCCCGCAGGGCCTTGGAACGCTCATAAGCCGCCTGGCTCTGGTGCAGTTCCACGCGGGAGACCTGTGTCTGCGCCTGAAACTCCGCATCATCGAGCCGGGCGAGCAGTTGTCCCTTCTCGACGAGGTCGCCCTCTTCGACCAGGATCGCCACGATCGGCGCGGACACACGGGCGACGAGATCGACCTCGTTTTCGGCTTCCAGCGTTCCGTTGGTCTCGATGAACGAGGAGATATCACGGCGCCGGACGTGGGATACCTCGACGGGGACCGCCGCGGCCGGAGCCCCGGCCGTGCGGCCGGGAGGATCCGTCCGGTCCCGTCCGTTGATACCGCCACCGCAGGCGGTGACCGACAGGAGAGAAAGTCCGATCGCCGGCAGGAGAACCCGAAACGAGATACCGGTGATCGACGACATGGTCCGTGCCTCCTCGGCAGGCTGTGGAAAGCCGGTGCCTGTCATAGCGAACCGGCCACGCGCCGCATGAAGCAGGTGGCGTCGTCGAGGAGGGAATAGATCGTCGGAATGATCATCAGGGTGAGAAACGTCGATGTGGTCAATCCGCCCACGATCACCAGACCGATCGGCGCCCAGGAGGCGGCGCGGCCCTCAAGAGGACCGAACCATTGCGGGAGCAGAAACGGCGCGATCAGAGGCATCATGCCGAGAATCGTCGTCACGGCCGTGATGAGGATCGGCCGCAGGCGGTGCTGGCCGCCCTGGACGATGGCCTCATCCCGGGCGCATCCCGTGCGTCGCAGGAAGTTGATGTGGTTGATCAGGACAATGGCATTGTTGACCACCACTCCCAGCAGGACGATCATGCCGATCATGGACATCATGTCCCAGGGTTGATTGGCCAACTTCATGGCCACGGCGACCCCCAGCAGGGCGAACGGCACCGAGAGCATGATGGTGAGCGGTTGGGTGAAGCTCTCGAACAGCGCCGCCAGGAGCAGGTAGACGAGCGGGAGGGCGAACAGGAGCGCGAATTTGCCGCTGCTCTGGTCCCGCTGCTGGTAGCGATTCCACCGCCCGAAGCTCCACACATACCCTGGAGGCAGCGTGATCCGGCTCATGATCCTGCCGATCATGCCCATGGCCGCGAACGAGGCGGCCCCGCTCCTGACATTGGCCGAAATGGTGACGCGGGCAAGGTGGTTCTCCCGGTCGATGGTGCGAGGGCCCGGGGAGAATGTGAAATCGGCGAGGGCGCCCAGCGGCAGCGCAGCGGCCTGGGCGAACACGGGGACGTTCTTGAGTTGATCCAGGGTCTCGCGGTCCTCCTCGCGGTACTGGGTGACGATATCCACTTCGCGGTCGCCCGTCTTGAAGTGGCTGATCGCTCGACTCGACAGGGCGTTATTGACGGTGAACGCCACGGCCCTGGTGGATAGACCCACCCCGTGGACCCGCTCGCGCGCCACGTTGACATGGATCTCGTCGGTCCCGTTCTCCAGCGAGGAGTCGACATCCTCGATCATCGGCAGGCGCTCCAGCTGATCGCTCACCTGGCGGCTGATCAGTTCGAGGATGACCGGATCATCTCCCATCAGCTGTATCTCCACCCCCCCGGAACCGTGCCGACTCCGGCTCATGGCGATGCGCAGGTTGACTCCGGCCTTGACCGGCAGCAGGGCCCGGATACGCTTGCGCGCCTCGACGGTGGTGAGATGGCCTTGCTCGACTTCCTTCAGGTAAACCGTGAACTGCCTGCTCCGGCGCCAGCCGGACCGTGACCGGCCCGTGCCGCGATCGAAGGCATGCCCGATATCGGCGATATCGAGCTCCTCGCGCCGGGCGTCGAGGATCGCGTAGATGTCGTCGTAAAGCACCCGTGTCTGGGCCACGGAATACTCGCGCGGTGTGTCCACCTTGATCACGACCTGGCGCTCCGGGGGGGGCGAGGAGAATGAACGCTGGATGGTC
>JBHHZN010000109.1:0-7817 GCA_046758155.1 Acidobacteriota bacterium
AGGCCGGCCCCGACCGCCGCCTCGAAGGCGCTCGCGTAGGCCGACTCCAGCAGCTTCGCCTCCCCGTGGTGTCCGTCCTTGTAAACCGGGCCGACCGCGTGAATCACCTTGGCCGCCGCCAGCCGCCCGGCCGTGGTGACGACCGCCTGCCCGGTGGGGCACGACTCGATCCGGCGGCACTCGGCCATGATCGCGCGGCCGCCCGCCCGGTGGATGGCCCCATCGACCCCACCGCCGCCGGCCAGTCGCGAGTTGGCGGCGTTCACGATGCCATCGACCTCCTGGCGCGTGATGTCGCCTTGCACGAGCTCGAGCGTGGACGAACCGATCCCGACCGCCGTCCTCATGTCGGGACTCATGGCTTGGCCTCGATCTCGGGAATCGGCTTGCGCCGGTGGCACGTGACGCAGCGGACCCGGACGGGCTCGTCCGAGACGTGGTCCGGATCCGGGGGAAGCTTGGAGATCGTGTTCTTGTTGATCCCCCTGACCATCCGTATCATCCGCCTGGCCACGCGCTTTTCGCGCTTCTCGTCGGAGGGAAAGTCATAAGTCGACAGATCATCGCCCTCGCCCACGTGGCAATGCGAGCACCGGACGCCCAGACTGCCCGCGAACGCCTTCATCGTGTTGACGAGCTTCTTCTTCTGTATGTCCTGCGGGAAGATCTTCAGGTTCTTGAACTGGGTCGACTCGGCCGCGCTCGCCGGCGCGCTCGACAGGATGCCGGCGGCCAGGATCACGGCCGTCCCCGCGAGAAGCGGGACACGGGCGAAGCGGCGAACGGAGAATCGCGATGCGGGCGACTGCTTCATGCGCTTTGTTTCCCTCCTGAGGATTTGCCGGGACACCGAGGCGGCAAATCGGAAACGCCGCCACGTGACAAAAGCGCCCATGCCCCGCCTCGGCGGGACGCGACGCAGCGGGAGCCTTCCTTACGTGTGCGACGGGTAAGCAACGAGGCCGCCCGGGATGACGCGGCGGCCACATGCCGTGAAGCTGCCTGCTTGACCACGACAGCATAGCAGACCGATGGGGCGCCCCCAAAGCGATCCGGCTGGACCGGCTCGGACGCGGTGGGGTAAGATCCCTCTTCTTTCAGGGGAGGGCCCCGCCGATGGAAGCGACGCTGGCGCGCGCCGGCCTGCGGCAGATTCACCGGAAGATCGTCGAAGGAACCCGCCTGAGCGGGGAGGACGGGCTGGCGCTGTACGCGTGCGCCGACGTCAACGCCCTGGGCCTGCTGGCCAACATCGTCCGCGAGCGGGTGAACGGCAACGCCTGCTACTTCGTGCACAATCAGCACATCAACTACACGAACGTCTGCAACAAGGACTGCAAGTTCTGCGCGTTCTATGTCCGGGTGAACGACCCGGCGGGCTACACCCTCTCGGTGGAAGACGTCCGGCGCCGGGTCGAGGAACAGATCGACGAGCCGATCTCCGAGATCCACATGGTGGCCGGCATCAACCCGCGCCTGCCTTACGAGTATTACCTGGACATCATCCGGGCGGTCAAGTCGGTCCGCCCCGGCGTGATGGTCAAGGCCTACACCATGATCGAGATCGCCGAGATCGTCCGCGTGGCGAAGAAACCGATCGAGCAGGTCTGGCGCGATCTCAAGGAGGCCGGCCTCGGGTCGCTGCCCGGCGGCGGCGCCGAGGTGCTCTCGGACCGCGTGCACGACGCGATCTTCGGGGCGAAACAGACGCCGGCCGAGTGGCTGGCCATGGCGCGCTCGGCCCACCGCGCCGGGTTGCGCTCCAACGCCACCATGCTGTACGGCCACATCGAGACGGACCGCGAGCGGGTCGAGCATCTCCTGAAGCTGCGGGAGCTGCAGGACGAGACGGGCGGATTCCTCACCTTCATCCCGCTGGCGTTTCATCCCGAGAACACCGAGATGGCCGATCTGCCGCCCACGACGGGGATCAACGATCTCAAGCAGATCGCCGTCGCGCGGCTCATGCTCGACAACTTCGATCACATCAAGAGCTTCTGGATCATGGTGTCGCCGCAGATCGCCCAGGTGAGCCTGTGGTACGGCGCCGACGACATCGACGGCACGATCCTGCGCGAGGAGATCACCCACGCCGCGGGGGCCCGCACGCCCCAGGGGCTGACCCGGGAGCATCTCGCCGCGCTGATCCGCGAGACGGGCCGCGACCCGGTGGAACGCGACGCCCTGTACCGCCGGGTGCCGCGCGAAGAGGAGGCCGCGTGAGCCGGCCGGAGGAGGCCGCCGCCATCCGCGACATCCGCGACAAGGTCGAGGCGGGCGGGCGCGTCACGCGCGCGGAAGCCCTCGAGCTGTTCGCCTGCCATGACCTGCCCGCGATAGGCGCCCTGGCCGACTCGGTCCGGCGGCGCCTCTGGCCGGAGCCGATCGTCACGTACGTGATCGGCCGCAATCTCAACTACACGAACGTCTGCTGGGTCCGCTGCAAGTTCTGCGCCTTCTACCGCCCGCCCGGCTCCGCGGAGGGCTACACCCTCGGGCGCGACGAGATGGGCGCCAAGATCCAGGAGCTGGTGGATCTCGGCGGGCGCGAGCTGCTGTTCCAGGGGGGATTGAACCCCGCGCTCAAGCTGGATTACTACCTGGAGACGTTTCGCTGGATCAAGGACAACTGGGACGTTCACATTCATGGCCTGTCGCCGACCGAGATCCTCTACGTGGCCCACATCTCGGACCTGCCGCTCGAGCGCTGCCTGGGCATGCTCCGCGATGCCGGCCTCGACACGGTGCCCGGAGCCGGCGGCGAGATCCTCGTCGACCGGGTGCGCAAGATCCTCGCGACCGGCAAGGACACGGCCGATGAATGGATCGGGTTCATGCGGACATGCCACCGGATGGGCATCCGCACCTCCTCGACCATGATGTACGGCTCGGTGGAGACGCTCGCCGAGCGGGTCGAGCACCTCGACAGGCTGCGGTGTCTTCAGGACGAGACGGGAGGCTTCAACAGCTTCATCGCCTGGTCGTTTCAGCCCGAGCTGACCGAGCTGCGACATCTGCCGAAGGCGACGGCGTTCGATTACCTGCGCACGGTGGCGATCGCCCGGATCTACCTCGACAACATCCGCAGCTTCCAGGCCTCGTGGGTCACCCAGGGAGCCAAGATCGCCCAGGTGAGCCTGCGGTTCGGCGTCAACGATTTCGGCTCCACCGTGATCGAGGAGAACGTCGTCTCCGCGGCCGGCACGACGTTCAGCATGGACATCGCGCGGATGGAGCACTTGATCCGCGACGCCGGGTTCGAGCCGATCCTGCGCGACACGAACTACGTCATTCTCGGCCCGTACCGCGGCCCGGCGCGCAAGACCGCCGGCCCGCCTCCCGTGAACCCACCCCGGCGCCGCGCCGCCCCCGCGTCGCCCGTCAACTGAGGCGCCACCCGACACGATGCCCGGCCAAGACGACCAGACGGGGAAGAAAAAGAGGATCCTCACCGGCGATCGGCCCACCGGCAAGCTGCACCTGGGACATTTCGTCGGCACGCTGGCGAACCGCGTGGGTCTGCAAGATCGCTACGAGTGCTTCTTCCTGGTGGCCGATCTGCACATGCTGACGACGCGCGTGGAGCCGGCGCTGCTGCGCGAGACCGGATCCAACATCCGTGAGATCGTGCTGGACAACCTGAGCGTCGGGATCGATCCGGACCGCTCGACCTACTTCCTGCAGTCACTGGTCCCGGCCATCTCCCAGATACAGCTCATCCTCTCGATGCTCGTGACCGTCCCGCGCTGCCAGCGCGTCCCGACGCTCAAGGACGTCATGCAGACGCTGCACGTCGAGCAACCATCCCTGGGGCTGCTGTCCTACCCGGTCCTGCAGGCCGCCGACATCCTCTGCGTCCGCGCCCACCTGGTGCCGGTCGGCAAGGACCAGGCCTCCCACCTGGAGCTGACCCGGGAGATCGCGCGCCGCTTCAACACGCTGTACGGCGAGACGCTGCCAGAGCCGGACACCTTGATCGGCGACGTCCCGACGCTGGTCGGCACGGACGGGCGGGCCAAGATGAGCAAGAGTCTCGACAACGCCATCTTCCTCTCCGACGATGCCAGGACGGTCGAGAAGAAAGTGCACGGCATGTTCACCGACCCCAACCGCATCCGGGCGGACATCCCCGGGCGCGTGGAGGGCAACCCGGTCTTCATCTACCATGACGCCTTCAACCCCGACACCGACGAGGTCGAGGATCTCAAGGAGAGGTACCGCAAGGGACGCGTCGGCGACGTGGAGGTGAAAAAAAAGCTCACCATCGCCATCAACCGGTTTCTCGACCCGATCCGCGAGCGCCGCGCCGCCCTCGAGAAAAAGCCGCGCATCGTCGAGGAGGTCCTGCTGGCGGGAAGCGAGCGTGCCCAGCGCGAGGCGGCGATCACGCTGGAGATGATGCAGGAGGCCATGGGCCTGAAGCGCGACTGGGCGCGGTAGAGCGCCCGGACGATCTATCCGCCTTGCTTGACCAGCTCGTCCTGGATCCAGGAGAAGATCGCCACCGCGCCCGGGAACCCCAGCGTCCCGGCCGCCAGGGGGACGACCTGTTCGACTTCCTCGGTCGTCACTCCCTGTGCCAGCGCCTTGCGGACGGCGGAGTGAACGGCCCCTTCCCGCATGGCTCCGCAGGCGATGGCCAGCTTGACGAGGAGCATCGTCTTCGAATCCAGCGGTCCACCCGTGCCCGCCTGCGAGGCGAGTTGCCACGCCTGCCCGAGCTCCGGGAACCGGTCGACGAATTTTCTGAACATGGCCGGTGGTTCCGGCAGAGAAGACATCGGTGAACCCTCCATCACGGTTCTCTTGATTGCGGCCCGCGGGCGGGCTCCGCGCCAGGACATCGCGCCGGCTCCCGCCGATGATCCCGGCTGGAAGGATAGCCCGAACCGCCCCCGGAAGGAACACGCGGCCACGGCCGCCGCCGGGCGCACGGCGATCGCTACTCGGGCTCGTCGTCCCGGTCGGTCGGCGTGCCGGATGACCCGCCGAAGACCAGGTCCGTGCTGGCGTAGGAGCCGCCGTAGTTCTGCCGCAGCCGGGCGACCTGGTGCAGCGCCTCCTCGAGCTCCCCTTCCCCCAGCTCGTGCAGCGGGTGCGTGAAGCAGGACCAGACGGTGTCGCGGAAGATCGAGTACTTCGCGTCGAGCGCGCGGTCGAAGTTCGCCTCGAGCAGCGTGCGCATCCTCTCCGGCTCGAGTTCACTCGCATCGGCCACCGGGGCGATCATGCGCATGCGGTTGTGGGCCTCATCGGTCACGACCAGCATCGGCACGCCGTCGTACTCGAAGGCCCAGCGCCCTTCGCTTCCTTCGAGGTTCTCGACCCACGACGCCAGGAGCTGCCCCATATGATGATTGTCCATCGTCCCCCCTCGGCCGCCGGGCTCCTGCTCGGGCGCCGCATGGTGCTCCTCGTCCCGCGTGGCGGGATCCTCCGGAACAGTTCTCGGCACGCTGGCCTGTGTGATGATGAATCCGCCCGTTACCAGGAGCCCGGCGAGGATCAAGGCGAGTTTTCTGCGAGGCATCTGCATCCTCCTTGACGGCGGCTCAGCGGCCGCCGCCGCTTTGCTTCGATTCCCGGGGCCCGCTTTCCTTCAGCAGCGCCTCGATGAGCGCTTCCACCGGCTCGGGCCGGAAGCTTCCGAGATGGTCGAAACGGACCCGCCCACGCTTGTCGATGATGACCACCTCGGGCGTTCCACGGGTCCTGTAGCGCCGCATGGTGATCGGCATCGTGTCGCGGGCCGAGGCGTAGGCGTCGATGCCGACGGGATGATGGATCCCCTTCTCGCGCACGAACGCGCGCAGCCTCTCGGGGCCCTGGTAGGCGTGCCCCTCGAAGACGGTGTGGATCGAGACGATCAGAAGATCGTCCCGCCCGGCATACCGTTTCTCCCACTCGGTGAACAGCGGGATCGAGAAGGCGTTGCAGCCGGGACACCAGAGCTGGAAGAAATCGATCAGGACGACTTTCCCGCGGTTGTCCGACAAGCGGCCGGGGTCGGCGTTGAGCCACTCGGAGATCTCCCACTCCGGAGCGGTCCGCCCCACCGGGGCCGCATGGAGGGGACGCGAGGCGGAGGCGGCCAGCAGTGCCGGTAGGAGAAAGGCCAGGCCGGCGACGGATCGGGGTCGACGACGGGTCACGGGAGGCATCTTCGATCAGTGGTAACGGTTCTTTCGCCGGGATCATTCCCCACGGCGAGGTCTGCCGGACTCGGGCCCTGCAGACACTTCCGATCCACCGCCCCGGCGGAACCAGACCGGGCCGCCCTCGCCGGCAAGGCGCCGGGCGGCGTCCTGCAGCGCGCGGGCCGCCTCGGTGGGGCTCGAGAAGCCGTCCAGCTCCAGGCGGCTCACCCCCTCGCCGTGGCGCGCCAGCCAGGAATCGAGGATCCGCGTGTCGCGATCGCGCCCCGCGCCGCGATGCGCGGGTCCCGGTCCCCTGACGGCCCGCCGCAGCAGCCGCCGCGCGTTCGCGAGACCGCCGCCGCGCGGACCGATGCGGATACGGCCCATGTACACCCCGTCGCGCACGACGACGGCCGTGACGCCGTGGCCCGCCGGAGCCGGCAGCAGGAGCGCCCAGCAGCCAGAGGCGCCGCAGGCCGGGGCGGCGTGGTTCCTCTCGTGCACCTCGAACTGGATGTTCCCGCTCGGAGATCGTTCGCCGATCTGGCGCGCCTCCTCGAGCAGGGCCTCCAGCTCGGAGTTCAGCGGATCGTGCTCGATCCGGTGGACCTGGTCGGGCGACCAGCCGCCGCGTGCGCCGGGACGCCTCCGGGTGAAGTGCGCCATCACGCGCCGCCTGAGGTTCTTCGCCTTGCCGACGTAGAGCAGCTCTCCGGCGTCATCGTAGAAGCGATACACACCCGGAGCCTCCGGCAGCACGGCGATCGCCTCGCGCACTGGTCCCGGCATCGCATCGAGCGGCTCCTCGCCGGCTCCACCGCTTCGCTCGATCCGCCCGGGCAGACCGGCCTCGGCGAGGCAGGCCGCCATGGCGACGGCGGTTCCGGCCGCGTCGCCGGTGTCGAGCCAGCGGACCCCCAGCGCCGCGCAGATCGTCTCCAGATCGGCTCCGCGCGGCAGGCGCACGAGGCCGCGCAGGATCCCGCGCAACGAGACGATCGAGGCCGGTCGAGCCGCCCCCACCCGCGCCAGCCGATCGCGCAGGCGGGTCGCATCGGCGACCCTGTCGGCCACGACCGCCGTCGCTCGCTCCCAGGGGATGTCCTCGGCCGCCTGCGGCGCGCCCGCGCCCGCCGGCACGCAGACGAGACTCCCGGGCCGGCGGTCCACCACGACAGCCACCAGGAGGCGGGCGGCCCCGGGGGCCGCGCCCGGGGCCTCGCCGAGCGTCCAGCCGGTATCCTCCCGGTAGACGAGCCCGGCCGGCTCCAGCAGCGGCGCCAGCAGCGCCGTGGCGAGCCGTTCCGAGGGGGCCTGCATCGCCAGGAACCGCTGCACGAGGCGCGTGCTCGCCACCGGGCCGCCGCAACGCATGAGATGCCTTCTGACGCGGGAGGGAAACGGCTCCCGCCCGCCTGCGGGAAGCGACATGACGGGGGGTATGATATCGTTTAAAGGGGTTGAAATGATCGCCCGCGGCCTGGTATCTTTTCCCGGTTTTCGGTGAGCAGGGTCGATCGCGGCGTTGCCGGCCCGATCGATGTCGTGATGGGGGCAGAAGGGACGTGGAAGCATCCAGCCACGTGGAAGTGGACACGAAGCTTTCCGGAAAACATCAGAGAGCGGAGACAACCGGGACGCGCACCGGCCGGCGCGGCAACTTTATCCAGATAATCGTCA
>JBHHZN010000110.1:0-7816 GCA_046758155.1 Acidobacteriota bacterium
CATCTGATGGAAACTATTATCTCGAAGTTCTCGCATGCCCATCAAGGAGAGCCCCGGCCCCACAGACGAGGTAGAGTGAGACAATTCCTTCGAGTTATCCCCCACATCACGCTCCTGGTTACGGTTCTTACGATTTCCTGCGGTCATCGTCAGACCGCGGGAGGGGCGGGAGCGCCGTCGGTCTCCCCGCAGCCGCCCCTTTCGGATGCCTCGTCGACACCGGCCGATGAGCCGGTCGCCGTGGGGCAGCAGTGGCCGGACGAGGGAGAACCGACCGTCGATCAGGTGATAGCACGGGCCCAGGGGGAGTTCGACGCAGGGCTCGAGATGCTGCACGCCGGGGATGAGGACCAGGCCCGGGAGCATTTCGACCGTGCCGTGGAAGCCTTCATCAACTCGGGCATTCCCCTGCATGGGGACACGAAGCTGCGCGAGGCGTTCGACCAGATGCTGGACGATATCGCCGCGCTCGAGGCGGACGTCTTCGAGGCCCAGGGGGAGGGGGGCCCGAGCGAACCGGTGCCGGCCGAGAAGCTCGGCGCCATCGAGCCGTCGCTCTCTCCCGACCACGCCGAAAGGAGTCGCGAGGAAGTCGAGCCGGAAACCCACGAGATATCCTTCGATATCCCGATGGTTGTGAACGACAAGGTGCTCGCCTGGATCGACATCTTTCAGCACAACGCCGTTTTCAGGAAATCGTTCGAGGGCGGCTTCGAGCGATACGGCCTGTACGAGCCGATGATCCACAGGATCCTGCGCGAGGAGGGTCTGCCCTCCGATCTCATCTACATGGCCTTCCTGGAAAGCACGTACAAGATCAACGCCTATTCACGCGCGCGGGCCAAAGGTATCTGGCAATTCATGACATCCACCGCGCGGCAGTACGGCCTCAGGGTGGACCGCTACGTGGATGAACGCTCCGACCCGGAGAAGTCGACGCGGGCGGCGGCCCGGTACATGAAGGACCTGTACGCGACGTTCGGAGACTGGCACCTGGCGATAGCGGCCTACAACACGGGCGCCGGAAACATCAAGCGCGCGCAGCGGCGCAGCCACAGGAAGAGCTTCTGGCGTATCGCGAAAACGCGCTACATGATGCGCGAGACGAAGAACTTCGTTCCCGCCATCCTCGCACTGGCGTTGATGTCGAAGGACCCCGCCAAGTACGGTTTCGGTCACCTGCGGCACCTCGATCCGCTTCGTTTCGACCGGGTTCCGGTGGAAGGGCCGATCCGCCTGACGACGGTGGCGAAGCTGGCGGGGGTTTCTCAAAAGCAGCTCCGGATGTTGAACCCGCAACTGCGGCGCAGGGTAACGCCGCCAGGGTACGCGCAGTATGAAGTGAAGGTTCCGCAGGGACACGGCGAACGGTTCAAGGCGGCGTACGCGCGCCTGCCGCGTTCCGAGAAGATCGCCAAGCTGGATACCATCCACAGGGTCCGCCGGGGGGAGACGCTCGCGATGATCGCCGCCAGGTACGGGACGAGCGTGCGGCAGCTGGCCGCCGCCAACCATATCCGGAACCCCAATCGGATCCGCGTCGGAGCCCGGCTGACGGTCCCGCGGGGTGGGGGCTACTCGACGCGAACGATCCGGAGGAATCTGGTGAACGGCAGGTACCACCGGGTGCGCCGGGGAGACACGCTGTCCGGCATCGCCAGCGCTTATGGCGTGCCGCTGCGACAGGTCTTCGCGTGGAACGGGATGAACAGGCGGACGGTTCTCAGGCCGGGCATGAGAATCAAGGTCAAAGCCGATCGGCCCGAGCGGTGGGCCGACTCGTCCCATCCCTACCACGTGGTCCGTCGAGGCGACACTCTCTCCGGTCTCTCGCGCAGATACCAGGTGCCGCTGAGCGATCTGTACGCCTGGAACGGCCTGAACAAACGCAGCGTGCTGAGGCCCGGCATGAAAGTCGCGGTCACCCGTCCCGAGGATCAGGCCGCCACGGCCCAGTCCAGGAAGGTGATGTACCGCGTGCGCCGAGGCGACAACCTCTTCCGGATCGCCCGCCGCTATGGCACCACGGTCGAGAACCTGAAGGCCTGGAACGACATCCCCAGCGATACCATTCACGCGGGCGAGGTCCTGACCATCTACGCGCACTGAGGGCTGGTTCCGCGCTCGCGCCCGCCCGTTGATTTTTCCCCGCAGTTGGTATTCAATACGCGGCACCCATGTACACACTCGATCTTTCCGGCAAGACGGGCGTTGTCTTCGGCGTGGCCAACCATCGCAGCCTCGCCTGGGCCATCGCGGGGCAACTGCATGCGGCGGGCGCCCGCCTGGGATTCACCTATGCCGGAGAGCGGCTACGCGAGAAGGTCAGCTCGCTCGCCGAGACGATGGAAGGCTCGTTCGTGGTCGCCTGTGACGTGACACGCGATGAGGAGATCGCCGGCGTTTTCAGGCAAGCCGCCGGCAGGTTCGGCAGGGTCGACTATGTCGTTCACAGCGTGGCGTTCGCCAACCGGGAGGACCTGGAGGGAGCCTTTCTCGATACGTCCCGCGCGGGGTTCCACCTGGCGATGGATATCAGCGCGTATTCGCTCATCCGGATCGCACGGGAGGCGGCCCCGCTGATGGAAAGCGAAGGCGGCGGGATTGTCGCGCTGACCTACAACGCCTCCCAGCGTGTCGTTCCCTCCTACAACGTGATGGGCAGCGCCAAGGCGGCCCTGGAGCACGAAGTCAGGCAACTGGCGTTCGAGCTGGGCCCCCGGAAGATCCGCGTGAACGCGATCTCGGCCGGCCCGGTGAGCACCCTGTCGGCGCGGGGCATCTCCGGGTTCACGGGCATGCTGCAGGCCGCGCGCGAGAAGGCTCCGCTGGGCCGGGGCATCGAGCCCTCCGAGGTAGGCAAGGCGGCCCTTTTTCTTCTGTCCGACATGAGCAGCGGCATCACCGGGGAGATACTGTACGTGGATGCCGGCTACAACATCATGGGAATCTGAAGATCCCGACGGCAACAGGATCTCTTTCTCGAGGGAGTGAGCATGATGTTTCCATGGCGTGCCATCGTTCTTGTCCCGATGCTCGGCGTGCTGACGCTCGGCGCCGGCAGCGGTTCGGAGCCCAAGGCCAAGGCCAAGAAGCCGGCCGCGGGACCGAACCCCGCGCTCGTGAACCCGAGTATCGCCAACGAGCAGGCCCCCGACAAGTTCCGGGCCAAGTTCACGACGACCAAGGGCGACTTCGTCATCGAGGTCACCCGGGACTGGTCCCCGGCCGGAGCGGACCGCTTCTACAACCTCGTGAAGATAGGCTACTTCAAGGACGTTGCTTTCTTCCGCGTCGTCGAGAACTTCATGGCGCAGTTCGGGATCCACGGCGACCCCCGGGTCAACGCGGCATGGAGAAGCGCCAACATCACCGACGATCCGGTCAAGCAGTCGAATCTGCGCGGCTTCGTCACGTTCGCGATGTCCTCCAGCCCCAACTCGCGATCGGTGCAGTTCTTCATCAACTACAAGGACAACAGCTTTCTCGACGGCCAGAGGTTCGCGCCCTTCGGCAAGGTCGTCGAGGGGATGGATGTCGTCGATTCCCTCTACAAAGGCTATGGCGACGCGCCGCCCCGGGGACGCGGGCCGAACCAGGCCCTGATCCAGTCGCAGGGGAACCCCTACCTGAAGAAGGACTTTCCCGAGCTGGACTACATCAAGAGCGCGTCGCTCGTGAACCCCTAGTTGATCCCTGCTTGGCGGAAAAGCCGAACCGCCCTCGGCGTTCTCCTGTGGCTCCTGTTTCCGGTGGCGTCGCCGCTTCACGCGGTCACGCTGAGGTACCTGGGCCATTCCAGCTTCCTGTTCACCTCGTCGGCCGGGACGCGCGTCGTGATCGATCCGTACACGTCGGGCGAGTGGCCCGGCCTGGTGTTTCCCAGCGTTCACGCGGATCGCGTTCTGATCACGCATCCCCACTGGGACCACGATGCCTGGCGACAGGTGCAGGGCAAGCCGAAGGTCACGCGCGGGCCGGGCCCCGCGCGGAAACTGCGCGGGTTTGCCATCGAAGGCATCGCCGGCCGGCACGCCCGCACCGCCGGGGCCGCGATCGACTTCGTCAACACGGTCTTCGTCATCGAGACCGATGGCGTGAGGTTCTGCCACCTGGGGGATAACGCCCCCCTGAGAGAGGTCCCCGGATTGGCCGGCAAGATCGGTGCGGTCGACGTCCTGATGATGCCGATCGACTCGGAAAAGAGGGTGCTGACATACGATCAGGTCGAGGAATGGATCGAGGCCCTCGCGCCGCGGGTCGTCATCCCGATGCATTACAGGATCCCCGGCCTCGCCTTCGAGCACGTCACGGGGCTGGGCACCGTGGACGAATGGCTCGCGAGCCTGGCGGAGGGCGTACCGCTCGTCAGGCTGCCGGCGGGCACGATCACGCTGGGCCCCGGCGGTCGGAGCCTTCCGCCCCCCGGAAGCCGGTCGGTCTGGGTCTTCACGCTGTCGGGGCAGACGCCTCCGAAAAAGGGACCACCGCCCGCGAGGGAGACCACCGGGCGCGAGATCAGGCGGCAGGCCGAGGCGGCGCTGACCGAAGGCGACACGGCCACCGCCTTGAAGCTCCTCAAGCAGGCGGCTTCGCTGGACCCGGGCGATGGACTGGCCCTGCAGGAGATCGGGTTTCTCTACCTGGGATCGTCCAGGCCCGACCGGGCCCTGGAGTTTTTCGAGCGGGGCGCGCGCGTCGCGGACAAAGCTGACCCGCACACCGCCTCCTTGTGCTGGCTCGGGGCGGGCATGGCGCTGGATGTCCTCGGGCGTCGCGAGGAGGCGCTGGCCGCCTACCGCGAAGTGATCGCGATCGGCCTCAACGATGAACTGCAGGCCGACACCGCGCGCCGTTACCTGGAGCGGCCGTACGAGGAGGACTAGCCGACCGCCTCGGCCAGCGCTTCAGGCCCCGCGTGGAACAGGTCTCCTGACAGGTACTCCTCGAGCTGACGGCGGACGTCCTGCATGTACTCGTAGAAATGCTTGTGCAGGACCACGACCGTGAGCGCTTCCTTGATGGCGGACGGCCGGAAGGCGAGCGTTTCCGCCAGCACGCCGAGTGTGAACCGCCGGCGGGAGGAGGAGGTGAAGAGGATGCAATCCCTGATGATCCGCCACGAGATCTTCAGATCCCCGCGGTTCAGGTAGAACCTTCCCTTCACCTGTGCCCCGCGGGTCAGGACATAGTCCAGGATCCGCGACTTCATGTTGTCGAAATCGTAGAGCTGTCCGATGAGGGCGCTGTATCCCTCGTACAGTTGCTTGCTGGTCATCGCCTTCGGGATGATGTTGGTTTTGATGAACTGGTCGCCGGTGTTGAAGCTCAGCAAGCGCTTGTCCTTGGCCAGCCGGTCGTGCAGGGGAGTCTTCGGCACGGCGTTGAGCATCCCGGTCATGGAAACGGGGATCCGCGCCGCTTGAATGAAATCGAACTGTTCCTGGAAGATGCTCGGGTCATCGCTGTCGAAGCCGACGATCATTCCGGCGTCCACGCGGATCCCGTAGGTCTGGACCTTGCGGACGGCTTCGAGGATGTCGCTGCGCATGTTCTGGCGCTTCTTGCTCTCGATGAGCGAGTCCTTCCGGGGCGATTCGATGCCGATGAAGATGCTCTGGAAGTTGGCGTCGCGCAGCAACCGGAGCATTTCGTCGTCCTGGGCCACGTTGAGGCTGACCTCGGTATTGAAGTCGATGGCGAAGCCGGTGTCCCGGCCGAACTGCACGATGGCGCGTAGCAGTTGCTTGGCCCGTTTCCTGTCGCCGATGAAATTGTCGTCCACAAGAAAGATCCGCTCGACACCGAGTCTCTTCAACTCCTCGATCTCCGCCATCACCTGGGGAATGGTCTTCGCGCGCGGGCGGCGGCCGTAGATCGTGATGATGTCGCAGAACTCGCAGGTGAAGGGACAGCCGCGCGCGAACTGCACGCAGACCGTGCGGTAGGCCGACAGGTTCAGCAGGTCGAAACGCGCCAGGGGGACCTTTTCCATGTCGGTCTTTTCCGCCTGCACGTACAGCTTCTGGTGACGTCCTGCCTCGAAGTCCTCCAGGAACTGCCCCCATGTCTGCTCGGCCTCGTCCACGAAAACGACGTCGGCGTGTTCAGACAGCTCCCCCGAGCAGAGCGAGGCGTACGGTCCGCCCACGACGACGAACTTGCCGCGCCGCCGGAACTCGGCGAGGATCTGCTTGATCCGCTTCTGGTGGATCACGTAGCCTGTGAGACCGATAATATCGGCGTCGGTGTCGAAATCGATCGTGTCGACATTCTCGTCGCACAGAATGACCTCGTGACGGGCCGGTGTGAGGGCCGCCACAGTGGGAAGGGCGAGATTCGAGAACATGCAGCGGGCGTCGACCGTGTCGAGGATGCGATCGAAGGTCCAGAAAGATTCAGGGTTCTTGGGAGCCACGAGGTAAATTTTCATTCACTCCTCCGTCTTGGAGTCGTTGTATCCTAGCACGATGCCAACACAGCCGTGTGCGGTGCAGGTCGAGGGTATTTCCCATCGGTTCGGCCGGCGACTCGCCGTCTCGCAGGTCGACTTCCAGGTCAGAAGCGGCGAGATCGTGGGGTTTCTGGGCCCCAACGGCGGCGGCAAGACCACGCTTTTTCGCATCCTGGCCACGCTGCTGAAACCGACCGCGGGGCGGGCGAAAATCCTGGGGCGGTCGGTCGTCGATGAGCCCGCGGCCGTCAGGGCTTTGCTGGGAGTGGTGTTTCAGAGCCCCAGCCTGGATTTGAAGCTGACCGCCATGGAAAACCTCCGTCACCACGGGCGTCTCTACGGGATCAGTTCGGGTAGGCTCGAAACGGCCGCGGGGCGGGCGCTCGAGGCGCTGGGCATCGCCGACCGGGCGGGCGACAGGGTGGAGGCCCTCTCGGGGGGGCTCCAGAGGCGCGTCGAGCTGGCGAAGGTGTTGCTGCATCGGCCTCCGGTCTTGCTGCTGGATGAGCCCAGCAGCGGCCTGGATCCGAACGCCCGGCGTGATCTGTTCGAGCAGCTCGAGCGGTTGCGCCGCGATGCGGGCACGACGGTCCTTCTCACCACGCACTTCATGGAAGAGGCCGAACGGTGCGATCGGGTGGGGATCTTCGACGTCAGCCATATGGGAGAAATCGACATCTCCGGACGAGACGCGGAAAAACTTTTGCAACAGCTGATCACCAACGATATGAGCAAAATGGCCGATCACTCGATCTTGTATACCCTGATGTGTTATGAAAACGGCGGCGCGGTGGACGACTTGCTGGTCCACCGGCGCTCCCAAGACCGCTTTCTCCTGTGCGTCAACGCCGCCAATACCGACAAGGACTTCCGCTGGATTTTGGAACGCGCCAAATCCTTTAAGGTGGAAGTCCGCGACTTGAGTAGCGAGACAGCCCAACTTGCGGTTCAGGGCAAGTCTGCCGAACCTTTACTCCAAAGGCTGTGCGACGTATCGTTGAACGATCTGGAATACTACCATTTTAAAGAAGGAAAAATCCATCAAATTGATTGTTTAATTGCGCGAACCGGTTACACCGGAGAAGACGGATTCGAAATTTACGCGCCCGCCGCGCGCGCCGAACTGGCGTTCAAAAAAATTTTGGAGGAAGGCCGCGCATTCAACCTGGAACCGGCAGGCTTGGGAGCCCGGGATACCCTGCGGCTTGAAATGGGTTACGCTTTGTACGGAAACGAAATCGACGCCGAAACCTCCCCCTTGGAAGCGGGGCTGGGCTGGGTCGTCAAATTGAAGAAGGATTTTTTCATTGGCCAGGAGGCGCTGCGCAAGCAAAAAGAAGCGGGGCTTTCCAAAAAACTAGC
>JBHHZN010000111.1:0-7804 GCA_046758155.1 Acidobacteriota bacterium
GCGGCATGGGCGACCGCCGCAGCGAGACCCACCGCCGCGTCGTGCACACGGACACCTCGGCGGAGAACTCGCGCATGGCCGGCGAGCTTCTCGCGCGGGCCGGCCTGGCGGAACGTGTCCGGTTCGAGGTCGGCGACGCGCGAGAGATCCTCCAGCGGGCGATCACCCGCGGCGACGGCGTCCCTTTCGACATCGTGTTCAACGACATCGACAAGTCGCAGTACCCGGACGTGCTGCCGCTGGCGCGCCGCGCCCTGCGTCCCGGCGGGTTGCTCATCTGCGACAACATGCTCTGGTTCGGACGCGTCCTGCGCCCGGAACCCGACGATGCCGCCACGCAGGGCGTTCTCGCCCTGACGCGCTCGTTGCAAACCGCCACCGATTTCGTCACCACGCTCGTGCCGATCCGCGATGGGGTGACCATCAGTGCACGAAGGGACGGCTGACAGCCCTTCCGCCGGCGGCGGCGCTCCCCGCCCTACGCCTGCTCGGATTCCAGGAAGCGCTCGGCGTCGATCGCCGCCATGCACCCTGTGCCGGCGGCGGTCACCGCCTGGCGATACCGCTTGTCCGCCACGTCGCCGGCCGCGAAGACGCCCGGCACCGATGTCCGCGTGCTGAACGGCTCGACCTTGATGTAGCCCACCTCGTCGGTCTCGAGCTGGCCGGCGAACAGTTGCGTGTTCGGCTGGTGCCCGATCGCGATGAACACCCCGGTGCAGGCCAGGTCTGTGACCTCGCCGGTCTTGACGTTTTTCAGCTTCACGCCGGTCACCTTGTCGTCACCGAGGATCTCCGCGACGACCGAGTCCCAGATGAAATGGATCTTGGGGTTCTTGCGGGCCTTGTCCTGCATGATCTTCGACGCCCTCAGGCGGTCTCGCCGGTGGATGATCGACACCTTGGAGGCGAACTTGGTCAGAAACGTCGCCTCCTCCATCGCCGTATCCCCCCCTCCGACCACCACGATCTCCTGCTTCTTGAAGAAGAATCCGTCGCACGTGGCGCACGCCGACACGCCGTGGCCCATGAGGCGCTTCTCGGAGTCGAGGTTCAGGAGCTTCGCCGAGGCGCCCGCGGCCACGATCAGCGAGCGCGCCGCGTAACGCTTGCCTTCGACGTCACAGAGGAAGGGTCTCTTGCCGAGATCGACCGAACGGACCGAGCCACCGACGATGCGCGTGCCGAACCTCTCGGCCTGCTTGCGGAACAGCTCCATCATCTCCGGCCCCATCAGCCCTTCGGGAAATCCCGGGTAGTTCTCCACGTCCGTCGTGATCGTCAACTGCCCTCCAGGCTGGGTCCCGTCGACGACGAGCGGCTCCAGGTTGGCCCGCGCCGCATAGATGGCCGCGGTCAGGCCCGCCGGCCCGGACCCGATGATCAACACGTTCACCTGCTCGGGTTCCCCTGTGGCGTGAACGGCCGGGCCGCCCGCGAGCCCCAGCTTGGCATCCAGCTCACCCTTCTCGTCCAGAGCGCTCATTTCTTGGAATCCTCCGATGCACTCCCCGTCGATGAAGATCTCCGGGGCCGTGGTGCGCCCGCCGCTGCGGCGGATCATCTCCTCGAACAACTTCTGGTTTCCGGTGACGAGTAACTCCTTGTATGGAACATTTTTCCTCTCCAGCAGCCGTTTCGCCCAGTCACAGAAGGGGCAGAAGCTCTTGGTATAGATCACGACTTCGGGCATGCCTGTTTCTTCCTACTCTCGATGGTCCGTCGGCCGCGCCGGAAGCTTCACCAGGATCGCGTCGCCTTCGACCTTGACGGGAAACGTCTCGATGCAGGCCTCGGGAAAATCGCGCGTCTTGCCGGTCACGACGTCGAACTGCCAGAAGTGCCACGGGCACGTGACGATCGTGCCGCGCAGGTATCCTTCCCCCAGGGGCCCGCCCCGGTGGGGACAGCTCCCCTGCACGGCATGGAACTCTCCGGACACGTGGAACAGCGCCACGCGCCGCCCCGCGACCTCGACGGTCTTGCCCAGACCCTCGGGCACATCGGAGACGCAAGCGGCTTTCACGAAGTCAGCCATCGATCGCTACCGGCCGGAGCCTGACGCCGGACCGTCCAGCGACACGGCCTCGGCCATGACGAACTGACCTTTCGCCCGATCGACCCGCGCCGCCTCAACGTCCGGATCATGCTCGAACACCAGCAACCATCCGCCCGCCGCGGCCCGCTCGAGAAGATCCGCCTTCTCGCGCATCGTCGTGAGCGGGTACAGATCGTAGCCCATCACCCAGGCGGACGGCAGGTGGGCCGCCATCGGGATCAAGTCCCCGCAGTAAACGACGCTCCCCTCCCCCTCTCCGATCCGGACGATCTGATGAGAGATCGTATGGCCCGCGGTCGGCTCCACGAAGATGCCGGGAAGGATCTCCTCCTTGCCACGGGCGAGGACCAGCCGCCCGGTATCCCGCAACGGCAGGAACGTCTCCGGGCGGAAGGATCGCCTGTCGCGTTGCGTCGGGCCCAGGGCCCACGCGAGGTGCTGTTGCTGCACGTGGTAGCGCGCGTTCGGGAAGGTCGCCTCGAGGGCGCCGGCGCGCCGCGTCACCGCCCCGCCGGCGTGGTCGAAATGCAGGTGGCTGAGGATGACGTCGGTGACATCCGCCGCGTTCACCCCCTGCGCCGTCAGGCTGTTCTCGATGAAGCGGTCGCCGTTTTCGATGGCGTAGATGTCGCGCTCCTTGTCGGACCATCCCTGGCCCATGCCGGTGTCGACGAGCACGACGCGGCCTTCGCCGCGAATCAGCAGGCACCGGGTCACCATGTGTATCCGGTTGCGTTCATCCGCCGCATGCTGCTTGCTCCAGAGCGGCTTGGGCACGACCCCGAACATGGCGCCGCCATCGAGGCGGAACCGCTCCGCCTGGATGGCCTGCACGCTGTAAGAGCCAACTTTCATCGGCGGTGACTCCCGGCCCCTCCCGCGGGGCATCTGCGCGATTGCCCCCACGGCCCGCCCGCGGCTCCCGGTGGGCCGGGCCGACCCGTAGCGCTGCCGGGGGCGGCAGCGCGGGACCGAGCGGCCATGTCGGGACGAGACGGCAGGAATTCTCATACTAGCACAGGGCGACGATGCCGCATCCGCGGACGCCGCCGGAGCCCGGTGGCGCTCCCCGCGGTCCGCCGGGAGAAGCAGCGGGTTATGATAGGATTTGTTGCTCTTGTGAACCCCGACGGGACCGGGCATGAACGGCGGTACGGTCCGGCGGCCGCTGGAAGGAACCCATGCGCAATCTTGGCCTGATCGGTTTCGGCAGGTTCGGCCAATTCATCGCCAAGTACCTGCGCTCCCGCCTGCATCTTTTCGTCTGGGATCTGCGCGATCAGCGCAAGAAGGCCGCCTCGCTCGGCCTGACCTGGGCCACGCTGGAGGAGGCCGCCTCGTGCCAGACGGTGGTCCTGGCGACGCCGATCGCGGAGATGCCCACGGCGCTGGGCCAGGTGGCGCCCTACCTGCGCCGGAGGGCGCTCCTGATGGACGTGGCCTCCGTCAAGATGCTGCCGGTGAAGTGGATGCTGGATGCGGCGCCCCGGGAGGTGGACGTGATCGGAACACATCCGCTTTTCGGCCCCTCCAGCGCCCGCTCCGGCATCAAGGGGATGCCCGTGGTCTTGTGCCCCGCCCGCACGAACCACTCGCAGCGTGTTCAGGATTTCCTGACGGACCTGGGCCTGCGCGTGATCGTCACCACCCCGGAAGATCACGATCGCCAGATGGCGCAGAGCCAGGCGCTGTGCCATTTCGTGGCGAAAGGGCTCGAAAAGCTCGGCCTTACCGAGCAGGAACTGATAACCCCCTCGTTCGAGAAGCTGATGTCGATCGTCTCGACACTGTGCCAGGACGCCCCCGAGCTGTTCCACGACATGCAGGTCTTCAACCCGTACACCGGGCCGATGCGCGCCCGCTACCTGGAGGCCTTGAAGAAGATCGAGAGTCAGCTCGCCGAGTAGCGATCCGCCGGCGCGGGCAGGAGGCTCCCGTGGACGCGATCACGGGCGCCACCAGGTCCAGCGACCCGCGAGGCGGGAAGGGGGTTCCGGTGTCGTCACAGGTTCTTCAGCGCCAGGACCTCCCGGACAGGGGTCCGATCGCCGGTGCGGCTGATCCGGCGCGGCCCGGTGAGAAAGACGACCCGGAACCCCAGGGCCTTGTAAAGCTTCACGATCCGACTCGTGGCCTGATTGGCCAGCACCACGGGCCCGGCGTGGCCGGCGAGGCGCCGCGCCGCGCGGACCTGGTCCTCCCAGCCGAAACCGCCGCTGGCGTACTGGGTGAATTCCACATCGTAGGGAGGATCGGCGTAGACGAAATCGCTCGGCCGGAGGGGAATCGCTTCGATATCGACGGCCGTGAAGCTCCAGCGCGCGAAAATACGCCGGTACGGCGAGAAATCCACCCGGTACCGGATGGTCTCGTACCGTCCGAAGGGAACATTGAAAAGCCCCGAGCGGTTGAAACGGCACAGACCGTTGAAGCAAGTCCGATTGAGGTAGTAGAAAAGCGAGGCGGCCTCCACGCCGGCCGTCCGGCCCGAGGCGAGAAGCCGATTGAAGCGCTTCCTGTGCTCGTAATACAGCCGCCGGGAGTTCTCCATCGGGATCGTGATGACCAGTCCACGCTTGACCTGGCGGTAGAAGTTGATCAGATGCGGATTGACGTCGTTCAGCAGCGCTCGGCCGGGCATCAGGCCGAGCGCGACGGCCAGTCCACCGCAGAACGGCTCGACCAGGCGGCGCGCGCGGTGAGGGCTCCACAGCGGCAGCAGATGCGGGACCTGCCAGCGCTTGCCTCCCGCCCACTTCAGCGGGGGCCGCGCGGTGACCTCGATTCCCGGAGCCGGCTCGCCCGGCGGCCGGCCGCTCGTGCGGGCGGCTGGATGCTTCTGCGGGCTCATGAGGTCGCCGAGAATACCATGAAAGAAGACCGACCGACTCCGGTACGTGCGACGACCGCGCCCGGGCGATCACCACGGTGGTGGGAGGCAACCCGCCGATGACCATCCGGATCCAGGAGAACATCCGCGCGATCGTGAGCCCGGCGAACCTGCGCATCAACGATCGGATCAAGGCCTACCGCGAGGAATGCCTCAAGTCGGGATGCGAGCGGCCGTACCACCACTTCGCCTTCGGGGAATCCCCCTTCTCGCCGCCGCCGACGGTCATCGAGGCGCTGGCGGCCAACGCGTCGCGGCATTCCTACCTTCCCTCCGGCGGGATCGTCCCTCTGCGGGAACGTATCGCCGCATATTACAACAAGAGATTCGACATCGACTGCGGCAGCGAGCAGGTGATCGTCGGCCCCGGCAGCAAGGAGATGATCGCCGCCACCCTCACGGTGCTCCAGGGCGTGCTCATCGTGCCCACCCCCTCCTGGGTCAGCTACCTGCCGCAGGCCCGGATCGTGGGCAAGGAGGTGATCCCGCTGCGGACATCGCGCGAGGACGGCTTCAAGGTCACTCCGGATCTGCTGGCCGCGGCAGTGGAGCATACCGGGTCGAGACAGAAGATCCTTCTTCTCAATCACCCGAACAATCCGACCGGCGCGGTCTATTCGGCCGACGAGCTGCGGGAGCTGGCCGGGGTCTGCCGGCGGCGCGAGATCGTCGTCGTCTCCGATGAGATCTACGCCCAGACCACCTTCGACACGGTGCACTTCACGAGCATGGCGAGGATCTACCCGGAAGGGACCATCGTCACCGGCGGCCTTTCCAAGGACCGCTCGTGCGGCGGCTACCGATTCGGCCTCGCGATCACGCCGCGCGGAGCCACCGAGCTGGCGGCGGGGCTGTTGAAAGTCGCCGGCTCCACCTACTCCTGCGTCGCGGCGCCGATCCAGTACGCGGCCATGGAGGCGTACTCGGGCAAGCCGGAAGTGGAGGACCACATCCGCGACTGCACGAAGCTGCACGCGCTGGCGGGCCGCAAGATGTCGTCGATGCTCTCGCGGATCGAGGGTGTCCGGACCACCGTGCCCCACGGGGCGTTCTATCTCTACGTCGATTTCAACGATCAGAGAGAACAGTTCAAGAAACTCGGCATGAAGACCTGCGAGGCATTCTGCGAGAACCTGCTCGCGCAGGAACACACCGCGCTTCTTCCGGGCAACGCGCTCCTGCTCGCCGAGGACGACTTCTCGGTCCGATGCTGCTTCGTGGATTACGACGGCGATCGCGCCCTCGCCGCCTGGAGAGCGAGCCCCCCCGTCTCTGAACGGGATGAGGATCTTTTCGCCGAGAGGTATTTCCCTCTGATGCTCGGCGGCGTGGCCTCGATCGGGCGCTATCTCGGCTTCCTTCGTGAAGGCACGCAGCCACCGCATTTCGACGCCCCGGCCTGGATTCCGCCCGAGGAATGAGACTCTTCGCCGGCGGCGGCCGGC
This sequence comes from Acidobacteriota bacterium, assembly GCA_046758155.1. Classification (GTDB taxonomy): domain Bacteria; phylum Acidobacteriota; class Polarisedimenticolia; order JACPZX01; family DASXTC01; genus JBHHZN01. Next base: position 6,395 of record JBHHZN010000111.1, read on the forward strand.
CATCGGGGCCGTGTACACTGGAGGCGGCCGTCGCCGCGACGCACCGGAGGATGAAAGGCATGAAAGCATCCGACCTGCTCGTGAAGTGCCTCGAAGAGGAAGGGATCGAGTACATCTTCGGCGTCCCGGGCGAAGAGAACGCCGACTTCCTGCTGTCGCTGGAGGAATCCTCGACGATCCGCTTCATCCTGACACGCCACGAGCAGGGGGCCGCCTTCATGGCCGAGGTCTACGGACGATTGACCGGCAACCCGGCCGTCTGCCTCGGCACGCTGGGGCCGGGCGCGACCAACCTGGTGACGGGTGTGGCCGACGCGAACATGGATCGCGCGCCCGTCCTGGTGCTGACAGGGCAAGCCGACTTCACCCGCCGGCACAAGGAATCTCACCAATCGATGGACGTGGTCGCCCTTTTCCAGCCGGTCACAAAATGGGCCCAGGCGATCCTGCACCCGGACAATATCCCCGAGGTGGTACGCAAGGCGGTTCGCATCGCCCGCGGCGAGAAGCCGGGCGCCTGCCATATCGAGCTGGCCGAGGACATCGCCCGGATGGAGACCCGGGCCGTCCCCTTGAAGCCGCACCGGTATCGCCGCTCGATCCCCGACGAGCGTGCCCTGGCGCAGGCGGTTGATATGGTGCGCGGCGCGCGCCGGCCCGTCATCCTCGCGGGAAACGGCTGCATCCGCAAGCGCGCGAGCCGCGAGCTGCGCCAGTTCTGCAGCGCGACCGGCATCGGCTGCATCAGCACCTTCATGGCGAAGGGATGCGTCGACCGGGATGCGGACTTCTGCCTGTTCTCCATCGGGCTCCAGTCGAAGGATACCGTCGCCTGCGCCATCGAGGCGGCCGACGTCGTCATCGCGGTCGGCTATGACATGGTGGAATATCCGCCCCGGCTGTGGAACCGGCAGGCCGACAAGCAGATCCTTCACGTCGACTTCGTCCCGGCCGAAATCGACGCGTGCTACCACCCCGAGGCCGAGGTCGTGGGTGACATCGCCTACTCGCTGGCGGCCCTCACCGACCGCCTCGCGGCGGCGGATCTCTCGCGGTTCGATCGGTCCCAGCAATCCGCCGTGCGCAAGGAGATGACTCGTGACTTCGCCGAGCACGCCGGGGATGACACCGAGGGCCTCATCCGGCCCCAGAAAGCGATCTGGGACGTCCGCCGGGCGCTCGGCCCGAGCGATTTCCTCCTCAGCGACGTTGGCGCCCACAAGATGTGGGTGGCGCGGTATTACCATTGCCATGAGCCGAACACATGCCTCATCCCCAACGGCTTCTGCGCGATGGGGTTCGCGCTGCCCGGCGCCATCGCCGCCCACCTCGTGCATCCGCGCCGGCGCGTGATGGCGCTCTGCGGCGACGCCGGGTTCCTGATGAACGTTCAGGAGATGGAGACCGCCC
>JBHHZN010000112.1:0-7800 GCA_046758155.1 Acidobacteriota bacterium
GCGGGCGGAGGGGGGGGAGTGAGGTGTGCGGATTCGCCGGGTTGGTCAGCGCGGACCCGCGGGCCGGGCGATCAGCGCGACAGGGCGATGATGTCGAGGTCATGCTGTCGCCGCTCGGGCACCGTGGCCCGGACGATACGGGACTGGAGTCGTTCCGGGGCGCGACGCTCGGCCACAGGCGCCTCGCCGTCATAGACCTCAGTTCGCGCGGAGCCCAGCCGATGCCGCTGCGGTGCGCGGGATCCGGCTCGTCGCCGGCGGTCTGGATCGTCGCCAACGGGGAGATCTACAACTACATCGAGTTGCGCGCCCAGCTCCAGCGTCGCGGACACAGGTTCACCTCCGACAGCGATACGGAGGTCATCCTGCACCTGTACGAGGAGCGGGGGCTTGATTGCGTCTGCTCGCTGCGAGGGATGTTCGCCTTCGCGCTGTGGGACGAGGACCGGCGCCGCCTGCTGCTCGTGCGCGACAGGATGGGCCAGAAGCCGCTTTATTACCACGTCGAGCCGGACGAGATCGCGTTCGCTTCCGAGGTCAAGTCCCTGGCGGCGTTGCGCAGAGCGCGCGGCCGGCCGGTCGAGGCGGATCCGGAGGCGCTGCGCAGCTACCTGGCCTTGAAGTACGTCCCGGGGCCGGGCACCGCTGTTCGCGGCGTGCGCAAGATGCCGCCCGCCCACATGATGGTGCACGAGAACGGCCGCTGGAGCATCCGGCGATACTGGAGCCTCCCGCACCTCACCGACGCCCCGCCGCCGTCGCGGCGAGGGCCATGGCAAGAGGAGCTTGTCGAGCAGGTGCGTGAATCGGTCAGGATCCGGTTGCGCAGCGACGTGGGCGTGGGCGTTTTTCTCAGCGGTGGGATCGATTCGGGGATCGTGGCCTCGATGGCGGCCCTCGCCTCGCGGGAGACGAACCGGCCCCTACGGACCTTCACGGTGGGTTTCGACCAGGCCGACTACGATGAGATGGTGCCGGCGTCCAGGATGGCGCGCGCGCTGGGCGCCGAGCACCATGAGATCCGCCTGCGACCTACGCCCGCCGACATCACCGACGATCTTCCCGATCTCGCCTGGCATCTCGATCAGCCGTTCGCGGATTCCTCGGCCCTGGCCGTTCACCGGTTGGCGCAGGAGGTGCGCCGTCACGTCACGGTGGCCCTGTCCGGCGACGGCGGGGACGAGCTGTTCCTCGGCTACGATCGGTACAGGGCCCATCGGCTGGCGGACCGGATCGGCCCGGCGGCGTCCTGGGTGGTCGGGCGCGTGGCGGGCCCGCTGCTGGCCCTGCTGCCGGCCCCGGCCAATCGGCGCAATCTGAAGGGCCGCTCACAGCGGTTTCTCGGAGGCTGCGCGCGATCGCCCCGTGATCGCAATGACGCCTGGATCTGCTGTCTGGATGAATCGATCGCGGGGTCGGTCTTCACCGCGGACTTCCGTGCGGCGGTGCAGGGGGTGGATCCGCTGGCCGCGCTGCACCGCGCCTACGGCCCGGACGGCGGGCATGATCCGATCGAGGACATCCAGCGAGCCGATCTGCTCGTGTACCTGCCGGACGACATCCTGCACAAGGTGGATGCGGCGACGATGAGACATTCCCTCGAGGCCCGTGCCCCCTTGCTCGATCACAAGGTCGTGGAGCTGGCCATGAGGATACCCACGTCCTTGAAGCTGGGGCGCGATGGGCGGGGCAAGAAGATCCTCCGCGAAGCGTTCGGGGCCTTCCTGCCCGCACCGATCCGTCGCGGGCGCAAGGCGGGATTCGGCCTGCCGCTGGACCACTGGCTCAGGCGGGACCTGGCCGGGTATTGCCGGGATGTCCTCCTCGATGGCGGCACCCTCGCGCGCGGCATCCTCCGCAGGCAGGGCGTGGAGGCGCTGCTCGCCGAGCACCGATCGGGAGCGGCGAACCGCGAGGACGCCATCTGGTCGCTCGTGATGCTCGAACACTGGTTCCGCGTGCTCGTCGACACCGGCCGATCCCGCGCCCATCGCATCTCGGAGGTGGCCGCCGGATGATCAAGGTCTGCCATATCATCACGGAGTTGGAGCTGGGAGGGGCCCAGCAGAATACCCTGTACACCGTTTCTCACCTGGATCGCGCGCGTTTCGATCCGGTCCTCATCGCCGGCGCCTCGGGCCCTCTGGTGGAGGAGGCGAGGACAGGCAGCGCGCGGACCATCTTTCTGGATGATCTGCGACGGGAGGTCTCGCCGCTGCGCGACTCGGCGGCCCTGTTCAAGCTGACACGCCTGCTCGTTCGGGAGCGGCCCGGGATCGTCCACACGCACTCCTCCAAGGCCGGCATCCTGGGCCGCTGGGCCGCCCTGTTCGCGCGCGTCCCTCACGTCGTCCACACCATCCACGGGTACGGGTTCCACGTCGAGCAGCCCTGGGCGGTCCGGAGGATTTTCGTGGCCCTCGAGAGGATCACGGCGCGCCGCGCCACCTCGGCGTTCATCGCCGTCTCGCGGGCAAACCTGAAGACGGGGCTCGAGCTGGGGCTGTTCACCCCCGATCATGTTTCCCTCATCCACAGCGGTATCCGCCGGTCGGATTTCAGTGCTCCGGACCGGCGTGATGGTAACGGGCGCCACGTGACCATCGGCATGGTCGCCTGCCTGAAGCGGCAGAAAGCCCCGCTGGACTTCGTGCGGGTCGCGGCGAAGGTGCTGGCCGGTACCCCCGACAGGGAGGTCCGTTTCGTGCTGGTGGGCGATGGTGCTCTGCGCCGCCGGGTCGAGGCGATGATCCGGAGCGAGGGGCTGGAGTCCAGGGTCGAGCTGCTCGGCTGGCGCCGGGATGTCCCCCAGCTGCTGGCGCGGTGGGACATCCTCCTGCACACGTCTCGCTGGGAGGGGCTGCCGCGTGTGTTTCCCGAGGCGATGGCATCCGGTCTTCCGATCGTGGCCACGGCCGTGGACGGAGCCTCCGAGGCGATCGAGGACGCCGAGACCGGGTTCCTGCTCGCGCCGGGTGATGTGGAGGGGCTGGCCCGCCGGACGCTCGAGCTGGTGCGGGATCCCGCGCTGAGGCTGCGCATGGGGCGATTGGCCTCGAGCCGGACCCGGCCGTGGGACATCGATGACATGGTGCGCCGTCAGGAAAGACTGTACCTCGGACTGGTCGAAGGCACGACGGTCGGTGGGGTGGCGCGCTCGACGCAGATGGAGGCTGGATGATGGCGGAGAAGGCCCTCGACATCGAGGGGCTGAGCAAGTCGTACGTGGGACACCTTTCTCTTTCGTCCCGCGAGGTGATCAAGGGGATGGATCTCCAGGTCGAGCAGGGGGAAGTGTTCGGCCTTCTGGGTCAAAACGGCGCCGGCAAGACGACGACCATCAAGATGATCCTCTCGTTGATCTTCCCGGATGCAGGCCGGATCCGGATCTTCGGGCGGCGCCAGACCGACGTGGCCGTTCGCGCCAGGATAGGTTTTCTTCCGGAGAACCCATATTTCTACGAGTACCTGACCGGCCGGGAATTCCTCTCCTTCTACGGTCAGTTGTTCGGCTACGGCCGGGAGGAACGGCGGCGGCGCACCGAGCGGGAGCTCTCCCGAGTCGACATGGCCGGCCGGGCCGATCTCCCGTTGCGCAAGTACTCGAAGGGGATGCTGCAACGCATCGGGATGGCCCAGGCGTTGATCAACGATCCGGACCTGGTGATCCTGGATGAGCCGATGAGCGGCCTGGATCCGATAGGCCGCCACGAGTTCCGCGACATCATCCTGGATCTGAAGGCGCACGGCAAGACGGTCTTCTTCTCCTCGCATATCCTTTCCGACGCGGAATCGCTCTGTGACCGTGTCGCGATTCTCAAGGACGGTCGCGTGACCACGTGCGGCCTGCTCACCGACCTGCTCTCCGGTTCCGTCCGGTCCTGGGAGGTCACGTTCGCCGGCCCGCTGTTCGAGTCACTCTCGCTGAACGGTTTCGGCGGGAGCCTGATCTCGGTCCAAGGGACGGAGTCGCTCGTCGAGGTCCGGCATGAAGAGGACCTGGCGCGATTGATCGATGCGCTGCGCGCCAGCGGCGGCAAGCTGATCTCCGTCGTGGGGCGCCGGGAAACACTCGAGGAGCTGTTCCTGCGCGAGGTGTCGACATGATGAAGATCCTCGCCATCGCCGCGAACACCTTCAAGGAAGCCATCCGGGATCGGATCCTCTACCTGCTTCTCGCCTTCGCCATTCTCCTGATGGGTTCGAGCACGATCCTCAGCCTGCTGACCGTCGGCTCGGAGGACAAGATCGTCAAGGACATCGGCCTGGCGGCCATGTCGCTGTTCGGTGTGGCCACGGCGATCTTCGTGGGCGTCGGCCTCGTCTTCAAGGAGATCGAAAAGCGCACCATCTACACGCTGGTCTCCAAGCCGATCCGCCGCTCGGATTTCATCCTCGGAAAGTACTTCGGGCTCGTGATGGTGCTGGCCGTCAACGTGATCATCATGTCGGCCTTCTTCTGCGCGCTCCTGTTGATGAAGGGGTGGATGGATCCGGGCATCGGGCCCGCGATCATCCTGATCTTCGTGGAACTGCTCCTGATGACCGCCATCGCCATCCTTTTCTCCACATTTTCCACGCCGATTCTGAGCAGCCTGTTCACCGTCACCTTCTATATCATCGGCCATCTCTCCTGGGGGTTGCTCATGCTCGCGGACCACGTTCAGGGCGCCTTCGCGAAGATCCTCTGCCGCTTCCTGTATGACGTGTTGCCGAACCTGGAGATGATGAACGTGCGGGGCATGGTCGTCCACGGCACGCCGGTGCCGCCGGAGCAATTGCTGTTGGCTTGTCTGTACGGGGTTTCCTACACGAGCATCATCTTGATGATCGCCGTGGCGGTCTTCCGCCGGAGGGACTTTCTGTGATCCGCAAGTGGGTGGCCGGTGTCCTGGTGGTCGCCCTGCCGGTGGTCACGGCGGCATACTCCGGCGCGCGCCTCAAGGACATCGGATCCCGCGCCCCCTCTTCCGCCGAGGTGTTGTACCTGCCCTCCGGGAAGTACCTCAAGATGATTTCCCTGGGATTCTCGGATGTCCTGGCGGACCTGATCTATATCTGGTCGATCCAGTATTACAGCAACTACGATGGGGATGATCGCTCCCAGTATCTCGAGCATATCTACAAAAACGTGATCAGCGAGCTCGATCCCCACTACATCGATCCGTACCTGCTCGGCGCGCTCATCATGGCGCTCGAGCAGGGCGACCCGGAGATGGCCCTGCGCCTGCTCGACAAGGGCATCGCCGCCAATCCCGACGAATGGATCCTGCCGTTCGAGGCCGGGTTCACCTGTTACGACAATCTGAAAGATTACGCGCGCGCCGCGCGATACTTCGAGAAGGCCATGAACGATCCCAACGCCCCGATTCCCATCACGCGCCTGCGCGCCGAGATGTACAACAAGATGGGCGACAAGAGGTCCTCCCTGCGCTACTGGACTCAGATCCATGACACGGCCGACAACGATTACGTCCGGGATATCTCCGAGCGCCATATGCACGATCTGGCCATCGAGGTGGACCTGGAATCGCTGCACAAGGCGGTCGACGCCTACAAGGCGCGTCACGGGATCGATCCAACGGGGCTCGAGATGCTGGTCAGAGAGGGACTCATCGAGCGCGTGCCGCTCGATCCGGACGGGAAATCGTACCTGTACAACCCGGCGACCGGGGAGATCCGGTGCCAGAGCCGTTACCGCCTCTACCGCAGGGAAAAACATTGAGCCCCCTCGGGGCAGGGTGGGGGGAGGGCGCCGACCTGGTCGTCTCGGGGATCCTGGGGCTGATCTTCGGGTCGTTCGCCAACGTCTGCATCCACCGTATTCCCAACAAGCGATCGATCGTGTGGCCCGCGTCGAGCTGTCCGTCCTGCGGCGCGACGATCCGCTGGTTCGATAACATCCCCGTGATCTCCTGGTTGGCCCTGAGAGGGCGCTGCCGAACCTGCCGGGCTGCCATCCCGATCCGGTACCCGGCGGTCGAGATCAGCTCGGCGTTGTTGCTGGTCGCCCTGTGCGCCCAGCATGGGCTCACGCTGCGCTGGGCGGCCTTGTCGTACATGGCCCTCTCGGTCCTCGTGTTGATCCCGATCGATCTCGATCTGGGGATCCTGCCCGACAAGATCACCCTCACAGGGACGGCGGCCGGCATGGGTTTCGCGCTGTTCACCAAGCTCGGATGGCAGGAGGCTTTGATGGGGGCCGCCGTCGGCGCGGGCGTCCCGCTGGTGCTGCGGGCGGGGTACATCGCCTATGCGCGGTTGCGCGATCGCGGCGGTGGTTCCGATGCGCCCGGCGAGCCCGAGGACGCCGAGCTAGCCGCGAGGCGGCGCGAAGGGATGGGGCTGGGCGATGTCAAGATGCTGGCGATGGTCGGGGCGTTCCTGGGCCTCCCCCGGGTGTTGCTGACCATCGTCCTGGGTTCCATGATCGGCACGCTGACCGTCGTGCCCCTGCTGCTGCTGGGACGGCTTTCCATGAAATCCCCCGTCCCGTTCGGCCCCTTCCTCGGCGTGGCCGCCCTGATCAGCATGTTCTGGGGGACCCGGATCATCGCCTGGTACCTGCACCTGGCCCTTCCCTTGCCGGTGGGGGGCTGATCGCCCGGCGGCTGTCCGATCCCGTGACGCTGTCCGGTCGCCATGGTCCGCAGTATGACGGGCGCTCGCGGTGCCCCCCGGGTGAACGACCTGGCAGGCTGCTTGCTTACGATGGGTCCCGGCGGTGTCATGAAAACCCATGAGGATGGATTCAGTCTGGTCGAGGTTATCGTCGCGGCAGGCCTGATGGCCGCCGCCCTGATGATGACCGGTGCAGCCTTCAGTGTCGGCGGGCGGACGATCGTTTCGGCCCGCCAGGACGGCCTGGCGACCATCGCGGCACAGAGGGTCCTCGAGGACCTGCTGCGGCCGGCCCGCGGCGAGCTTCCCGTTCTGGTGCAGGGCGCGCCGGCGGATCCCAACGCCGGAGCCATCGGAGGCGACAGCCGCGACGCGGGCAGCCCGCTCGATCGGTTCCTGCGCGGACCGGCGCGCGCGGGCCTCGAGGACGGGTTCGTCACCGTGAGGCTCGCCCCGCTGGGATACGGCGGCTCGAATGGTTCGTTCGCCACGGCCGAGGCGCTGAGTATCCGGATCGTGGTGGGCTGGAGGTTTCTGGGCGCGGCGCGGACGGTCGTGCTGGAGGCCGTCCGGTCTTGACACCGGCGGCGAGACGCGAGCTTGATTCACACCGCGCGCCGGCGCGGGGGGTCTCCCTGGCGGAGGTCCTGGTGGCCGCGGCGATCTCGGCGCTGGTCTTCGTCCTCGCGCTCTCGATGCTCGAAGCCCTGATGAAGCAGTACCTGCGGGCGATGCGCGACGCGCGGTTGCAGCAGAGCGTCCGGGCCGCCTTCCACCGGATCGTGGCCGACCTCAGGAACGCCGGGCTCAACTTCAATCCCGACGGAGATCCGGCAAGACAGGCTGAACCGATCGAGGGAATGTGGAACACGGCGATCATGGTGCGCATCGATGAGGACATGGCCCAAGCGACGGAGAAGCTGGTCCCCGAGGCGAGCCTCGCCGCTCGGGGCGGAACATACAAGGCCGTCAGCATCGGCAACGACGAGATCATCGGCTACGCGCTCGGCGCGCCCTCGGGCGGGGGCGCGGCGCTGCGGTTCACGGCCGACGTCTCGGGGACTCCGCGCGACGGCCGGCAGGAATCGGTCATGATCCGCCACGTTCCCATCCCCGACCAGAGCCCGCCGTTCATCCTGTACAGGCTCAGGGTCTCACGCAGGGGAACAACCATCACGC
>JBHHZN010000113.1:0-7753 GCA_046758155.1 Acidobacteriota bacterium
GCATGGGCGGAAGACCGTGATATCAAGGCGGTCGTGGTCGCAGGCGCGGGCGAGTATCGTCGCCGCCGTCCTGGCCGTGTGGTTTCTCCTGCCGTCATCCCCCCCGCCTGGCTACGGCTACGACCGGCCCGCGGAGTTCCTGATCGCGGCGAGGGTCTATGCGCGACGCGGCGAGGTCGATCGGGCCCTGCGGGAGCTGGATCTTTCGATGCGCCTTGCCCGCGACGAGCCGGCGTACCGATCCTCCCTGACCGTCCTGCTGTACGAGAAAGGGACGATCCAGGCCGCCGCCGGCCGCTACCTTGAGGCGGCCGACTCGTTCCGCGCCGTCTTGCGGCGGGATCCCGGCTACTCCGAGGCAGCCGAGGCCCTCCGGAACCTCCCCGGATCCCACCCCGAGGAGCCATGAACCGGGGCCGCGACCTGGACGACCGCCAGCAGCGTGAACGTGCCTTCCACGACCGGTGGGCCGAGCAGGTCGAGGAGGAGACCCTGGATCCGGAGCGGCTGGGGTCCTGCCCCACGACTCCCGAGACGCGATTCGCCCTGGGGCTGCTCGGACGGGTGGCCGGCAAGCGCGTGCTGGACCTGGGATGCGGCTACGGGGAGACGGCGACCTGGCTCGGGCTGCAGGGGGCGACGGTGGACGCGGTCGATATCTCGCCGGGAATGATCGCGATCTCCAGTCGCCTGGCCCGGCGGTACGATGTGGCCGGCCGGATCCGCTTTCAGGTCGCCCCGGCGGAGGCGTTGCCGTTCGCTGATGAGAGCTTCGATGCCGTCTTCGGCCACGATGTGCTGCATCATCTCGATCTGGAGAAGGCGCGCGACGAGATCCGCCGTGTGCTGCGGCCGGCGGCGCGGGCGGTGTTCGTGGAGCCCCTGGGCCACAACCCGATCATCAATCTCTTCCGGAAACGGTCCCCGTTGACACGCACACCCGATGAGGTCCCCCTGCGGTTCGGTGATTTTCGGAGGCTGCGCGTGGGGTTTCGCAGATTCGCCCACCGCGAGTTCCAGCTCACGACCCTGGCGTTGTTTCTCTGGTTCTACCTGGTCGAGCGGGCGGATCCGAACAAGGTCCGCTACTGGAAAAAGATCATCGATCAAGCCGGCCGGTATCGCTCGGCGTTCGCCGTTTTGAACGGGATCGATCGAACGCTGCTGGCGCTGCTGCCGCCGGCCAGAAGGCTCTGCCGGATGACGGTGCTCATGTTGGAGCGCTGACAAGGAAAACGCCCGGCGGTCCTCCCGTGAGGCTCGCCGAGCGTCGGGTGAACTCCGGATCAGGATTTGCCGTTGACGGAGATCAGAAGGCGCTGGCGCTTGAACATGTTCGGGTCGTTGAGCACGACCGTGGCTGTCCGGCCTCCGTTTTCGATCCGCACGGAGTAGTCACGGCCTTCCTTGTAAACATCGGGCCAGATCTCGACCTTTCGGATTGTCTTGAGCCCGAAGGGCTCGGCGCTCAGGCTGATGCTCTGGCTCTCGCGAAGATCCAGCGTCTGGTCGAAGTCGACGTTCTTGACATCCTTGAGATTCTTCAAAAACCGGGTCAGGATTCCCTGCTGCGCGAGCGTCTTGCGGGAGGCCGCGTGGTACGAAAGCGTGTTCTTGGCGTAAGCGAGGTCCTCGCTCAGCTTTTTTTCCTGCTCGGTCAGATCATTGTTGCGGGCCTCGAGATCCGCCACGGTGACGGTCAGCTCCGACCGGCGATCTTCGAGCTTCATGAGGTCGCCCTGGAGCTTGCTGATATCCTCCTCGAGAGCGTTCTTGGTCTCCTCGAGCGCGGTCGCCCGGGCCAAGGCGATGTCGCGTTCCGTGATCAGGTTCCTTCGAATGGCGCGCGCGACGGCGAGAGGCGTCTGGCCCGCCTCGCCCCGGGTCACGTACGTCTTGAACTTGTCATTCTCCTCGTCGTAGTTGAACCAAACCTTGAAGCCGGCCACCAGATCCTGCATCAAGCTGATCTGGCCGACGAGTTCCTTGGCATGGTCCTTGTCGACTCCTTCTCGCTCGAGGTAGGCGATCGCCAGGTCATAATGATTGTCGCCTTTCTTCACGATCGCGAAATCATCCGGGAGCCGCTGTTCGAGATACTGGATGCGGGACTGCATCTGCTCGATGTTCTTGCGGTCCTCGATGATGCGGGTGAGGAGGTTGCGGTAGGACGGGCGCTTCTCCTCCTGCAGCAAGGCGTCCAGAACATCTCGCTGCTCGGGATCCAGGTCGGAATAGAACAGCTCGCTGAAGTGGACTTCGCGGTCGCCCGGCGCGCGCGAGGCGTTGTAGGCCTCGATACGGTCCATCATCATGTCTGTTCTCTTGTCGATCCGTTCCTTCTCGGCCTCCAGCTCGGCGATGAGCTCGTCGGGCGAGGCCGGGACGGGACCGGCGAGTCCCTTCTCCAGGCCGCCTTGGCATGCCGTCAACACGGTCAGGAATGTCACGGCGAACATGACGCTCAGACCGAAAGTTACGAATTTGAACAATCCACCAGATCTCATGCCGTTCCTCCGCTTTGCCAAAGGGCCCTCCCCCTTTGCCGTGACCACCGCCCCCTCATGATAGCACAGGGACTGTATGGTCCTTTATGGAGCGTTTAGTTGAAAAGACCAGGTTTTTTTGAGGAATTGTCGCCTCCAGCGCCGCCTTGCGCCGGGTATCCGGTCACGCTGACATTTTCGTGAGAGCTTCGCAAGCGGCCGCGATGGTGGCATCGATGTCCTCGCGCGTGTGCGCGGCCGAAACGAACCACGCCTCGAAAGGCGACGGGGGCAGGTTCACGCCCCGTTCGAGCATGAGGTGGAAGAAGGTGGCGTAACGAGCCCCGGCGGCCGCCGCGGCGCTCGCGTAATCACGAACCGTCCCTTGCGTGAAAAACGGGGTTATCATCGATCCCACGCGGTTCACGACACAGTCGATCCCGGCGTCACGGGCGGCCGCCTCGAGTCCCGTGGCGAGCCGGGCGCCGAGTTGCTCGAGCTGCTCGTAAAAGCCGGGGGCCTTCAACGCCTCCAGCGTCACAACTCCCGCGGCCATCGCCAGTGGGTTTCCCGAGAGCGTCCCCGCCTGGTAGACGGGGCCTTCCGGCGCCACGTGGCGCATCAACTGCGCCGGCCCTCCGTAGGCTCCCACCGGTAGTCCGCCGCCGATGATCTTGCCGAGCGTCGTGAGGTCCGGCTCGATCCCGTACAGTTGCTGCGCGCCTCCGTGCGCGACGCGAAACCCGGTCATGACTTCATCGAAGATGAGCAGCGCTGCGTCGTCGCTCGTGATCCGCCGCAAGGCCTGCAGAAACCCCGAGGCCGGGGGGACGACGCCCATGTTGCCGGCGATCGGCTCAACGATGACGCAGGCGATCTCGCCCGCGTGGGCGGCAAACAGCCCTTCGACGGCGGAAACATCGTTGAAGGGGGCGGTCAGCGTCTGACGGACGGTCGCGGCGGGCACCCCCGGGCTGCCGGGGATGGCCAGCGTCGCGACTCCCGATCCGGCCTTGACGAGCAGGGCGTCGACGTGCCCGTGGTAGCATCCTTCGAACTTGACGACGAGCTCGCGCCGCGTGATCGCCCTGGCGAGCCGCAGGGCCGAGAGCGTCGCTTCGGTTCCGGAGTTGACCATCCGCACCATCTCGATCGAGGGGATGGCCTCGATGACCAGCTCCGCCAGGTCCGCTTCGAGTCGCGTGGGGGCGCCGAACGATGTGCCGTCTCGCGCCGTGCGTGCGACGGCCTCCACGACCGCCGGCGGGGCGTGTCCCAGGATCAACGGGCCCCAGGAACCGAGGTAGTCAATGTAGTCGTTGTCGTCGGCATCCAGGACATGCGAGCCGCGCCCCCGCGCGATGAAAACGGGGTTACCCCCGACGGCCGTGAACGCCCGGACCGGGGAGTTGACCCCGCCGGGCATCAAGCGCCGGGCCCTGTCCATCAAGCTCTTGGAGCGTTTTGAGGGGAGGGCTTCGCGGCGTGGGGTCACGACAGGCGGGCCGCCTCGCGGGCGAAGTAGGTGAGGATGATGTCGGCGCCGGCGCGATGGATGCTGGTGAGCGATTCCCGCACGACGCGATCGCGGTCGATCATCCGGCGCGCCGCCGCGGCCTGGATCATGGCGTACTCGCCGCTGACCTGGAAGGCGGCGATCGGAACATCGAACCGCTCGCGGGCGGCCCGGATGACGTCCAGGTACGGCAGGGCCGGCTTGACCATGATGATGTCGGCCCCTTCCTCGATGTCCAGGGCGATCTCCCGGATGGCTTCGCGCGCGTTGGCCGGATCCATCTGGTACCCGCGACGATCCCCCGCCTGCGGAGCCGAGCCGGCGGCCTCGCGGAAAGGCCCGTAGAAGGCGGAGGCGTACTTGGCGGCGTAGGACATGATCGGGATCCGTTCGAATCCCTCCGCGTCCAGGGCCGAGCGGATCGCCCCGACGCGTCCGTCCATCATGTCCGATGGGGCGATGATGTCCGCCCCCGCGCGGGCCAGGGAAACCGCCGTCCTGGCCAGAAGATCCAGGGTCGGGTCGTTGGCGACGTCCCGTCCTGAGCCGTCCAGGACACCGCAGTGGCCGTGGTCGGTGTACTCGCACAGACAGACATCCGCCACGCGGAGCAGATCGGGGGCCTTCTCCGCCAGGGCCCGCATCGCCCGCTGCGCGATGCCGTCCTCCGCGTACGCCCGCGACCCCATCGGATCCTTCGATCCGGGGATGCCGAACAGGATCGCCCCCGACACGCCCGCATCACGGGCCGCGCGGGCCTGGTCGACCAGCTTGTCGATCGAATCGCGATATACGCCGGGAAGCGACGGGATCTCCTCATGAACATCCGAGCCGGGACAGACGAACAGGGGAAGAATCCAGCGTGGGCCAGACAACCTGGTCTCGCGGGAAAGATCGCGGATCGCCTCGCTCGTCCGGAGGCGGCGGGGACGCGAGACCGGGAAGCGGGCCATGTCAGAACTCCTCACTCCTCCTCACCGAAAAAGAAGAAATCGGCGCAGTGAACGCTGCAGAAGATTCGCCCACCGCGGACAACTTGGCAGGAATCGCAGATGTACTTGAAGCAGATCGGGCATCGGGTGAGGGTCTGGCGGGGTCCGGAAGTCTTGCACTTGATACAGCCGGGCTTTTCCACCATTGCCTCCCACGGAGAACGTTGAAGCTCCGCGCGATTATACCATCGCCGGTCCCTTGACTCGGGGTATCCCCTAGCTTAGGCTAGCCGTTCAACCCTGAACGGTGGCGGAGTAGCTCAGCTGGTCAGAGCACGCGGCTCATATCCGCGGCGTCGGGGGTTCAAGTCCCTCCTCCGCTACCAGCCGGATTCATCATGATGATCCCAGCCTTCAGGAAGGCCGTCGAGGCGCGGGGTCTGCTCGCCGCGCATGATGTCGTCCTGGCCGCCGTTTCCGGCGGCGGCGATTCCGTCTCCCTTCTGCGGCTGCTGTTGGCTTATTCCCGGACGGTTCCCCTGTCCATCATCGTGGCGCACGTGAATCACCGGGTGCGGGGGGTGGCCTCCGATGCCGATCAGCGGTTCGTCGAGGATCTGGCGAGGGGCCTGGACCTGAAGTGCCTGGTACTGGCGAGGGATCGTGTGGCGGGAGCCGAGAGCGGCGCCTCCCTCTCGGAGGAGCGCCTGCGGCGCCTGCGCCATGCCCTGCTGGAGGAGGCGGCGCGGGAGGCGGGGGTCCGGCGAGTGGCCCTGGGCCACACCCTGGACGATCAGGCCGAAACCGTGCTGATGCGGATGCTGCGCGGCGCGGGCAGGCGAGGCCTCTCGGGCATGGCCTACGCGGGGCCGGGCCGGCTCATCCGCCCCCTGCTCGGCCTGCGACGGGCGGATCTGCGCGACTACCTGCGCGAGATCGGCCAGGAGTTCCGCGAGGATCAGACCAACGCGGACCGGCGGTTTCTTCGCAACAGGATCCGCGCTGGCCTGCTGCCGCGGCTGGAGGAGTTCAACCCGTCGATCGTGAGGACCCTCGGCCGATCGGCCGAGCTGATGGCGGAAGAGGATCGCTACCTCGATGGGCTGGCAGCCGAGCGGGTGGCGCACCGGATCGAGACCTGGCCCGCAGGACATGATCCGGCAGGCGGCGCGACCGGCGTCGCGATCCCCTCGGACGTCCTGGCGGGCCTGCCCCTGCCTCTGGCTCGGCGTGGGGTGCGGCTGCTTCTCGAGAAGGTCAGCCCCGACCCGCGCGCCACGGCCTCCTCGGCGGTCGAGGCGGTCCTGGATCTGGTGCGCGGGCGGTCCCGCGGCGGTGAGCGCGGACTGGGACGAGGTCTGCAGGCGGCGCGGTCCGGGGGGCGGCTCATCATCCGGGAGGCGGCGGCGTCACCGGCTGGAACCAGGCAACCGTTTTCCGCAGCCTTGCGGATCCCGGGCGAGATCACCCTCCCGGGGGGGGCCGGAAGAATCGAGGTACGGCTGATGGGGCGGTCCGAGGCCGCGAGCGTTCCCCCGTCGCGGGGCCGGGCCTGCCTGGATGCGGATCGCCTCGGGGCGCAGGTGACGGTGCGATCGCGCCGCGAGGGTGACCGATTCCATCCGCTCGGGGCGCCGGGACGGCGGAAACTGAAGGAATTCTTCATCGATGAGAAGATCCCGGCCTCGCGGCGCGATGGCATCCCCCTGGTCGTCGGGCCGGAGGGGATCGCCTGGGTCGTCGGACGGCGCATCGGCAACGCCTACAGGTTGACCGAGATCACCCGCCGCGTGGCGGTTCTGGAATTCCGCGTTTCGGTGGATTCTGGGGATTCGTGACATATAATATGTTTGCTGGGTAGTCATCGTCGTGTTGCCCGCGGACAGTTCGAGCCGGTGAAACGATCGCCGGTCAACAGGATCTCTCCGGGGAGAAAACAGCGTGAGTGCAAGTTTCCGGGCGGTCGTGTTCTGGGCTGTGGCCCTGCTGGCCGTGTTCGTCCTGTACAGCTTCCTCAAGAACACCGCGAACCCGCAGGAGAGCCTCACCTACAGCGAGTTCATCAAGAAGGTGGAAGAGGGCGCGGTGGCGAAAGTCTCGATCACCGGCAAGGAGACGCTCGCCATCGAGGGGGAATACCGCGCGCAGAACGGCAAGCACAAGTACTTCAAGACGACGGCGCTCAACGACGACAAGCTGCTCGGCATGCTGCGCGGCGCGGGAGTCGATATCACCGTCAAGGAGGCGCACGAGAACACGTACCTCATCACCCTCATGACCTGGGCGCCGATGCTCTTGATCGTCGGCATCTGGATCTTCTTCATGCGGCAGATGCAGACCGGCGGCAACAAGGCGCTCTCGTTCGGCAAGAGCAAGGCCAAGCTGTCCTCCAGCCAGGGCAAGAGGGTCACGTTCAAGGATGTCGCCGGTGTCGAGGAGGCGAAAGAAGAGCTGCAGGAGATCATCGAATTCCTGAAGGAGCCGCAGAAGTTCCAGAAGCTCGGGGGGCGCATTCCCAAGGGCGTCCTCCTGATGGGTCCTCCCGGGACCGGCAAGACGCTGCTGGCCCGCGCCATCGCCGGGGAGGCCAACGTGCCGTTTTTCTCGATCTCGGGCTCGGACTTCGTCGAGATGTTCGTGGGCGTCGGGGCCTCCCGGGTGAGGGACCTGTTCGAGCAGGGTAAGAAGAACGCTCCGTGTCTCATCTTCATCGATGAAATCGACGCTGTCGGCAGGCACCGCGGCGCCGGCCTCGGGGGCGGCCACGACGAGCGCGAGCAGACGCTGAACCAGCTCCTCGTCGAGATGGACGGCTTCGA
>JBHHZN010000114.1:0-7716 GCA_046758155.1 Acidobacteriota bacterium
CCGTAGCCGTGTGGAATCGACGGGAGGCCGTGACGCAAGACTGCACCGGGCAATACGGCCGACCCTCGATGATGAAGGACGCATCATGTGGACGAATCGCAGGCCCACGCGGCGTCGCTTCGCGCCCGGGGCCGATCGCCGGCGCGGGGAATCGAGCAGGCCTTGAAGCACCCAGGCAAGCGGATCAGCCGGCCGGCGGGAGGCAGCGGGGGGAAATCCTCTCCCGTGTACGATCGCGTTGCGGCGGGACCGGCGGGGGGGGACCGCCGGACCAGGACCGTGGGATTCTCGGGTCGTTCTGCCGGGTCTCGGCGGAGTTTGCGGGCAGCGTCCCCGCCGGGGCGAGCGGCGCGCACGATCCGCGGGCTGCCGAAGATCGATCTGCATGTTCACCTGGAAGGATCGATGCCGCGGGCGACCATGAGGGCGCTGGCCCAGCGCCACGGCATGAGGATCCCGGCCTGCGACCATCACGCGGACATGAGGGGGTTCTTGAAAGCCTTTGGCAGCATCTGCGACCTGCTCGTCGATGCGGAGGATTTCCACCGCGCCGCCTCCGACCTGTTCCGCATGAGCCGGCGTCTGGGCGTTGTCCACATGGAAGTCCTTTTTTCGCCACAGGTGTTCCTCCGGCGCGGGATCGCGTTGTCGACCATCATGCGGGGGCTCGTGCGTGCCAGAGTGCAGGCCATGACCGACGGGGAATTGACCCTCGTCTACATCGCCGACGCCGCGCGGCAGTGGGGCGGCGAGTGGTTCGATGAGATGGTTCGTGCACTGGAGCCTTACACGCGGAGCGGCGTGGCGGGTGTGGGCGTGGGGGGGGATGAGAAGGCGGTTCCGGCCGCAGCCTTCGCCGCCGGGTTCAGGCGCGCGCGTCGCATGGGACTGAGAACGACCATCCATGCCGGCGAGGCCGCGGGCGCCGATTCCGTGAGAGATGTCCTCGAGACCCTGCGGCCGGACCGGATCGGGCACGGCGTGCGGGCGGTCGAGGATACAGGCGTGATCAGGGCGCTCGTCGAAAGCGGCACCCCCCTGGAGATCTGTCCGACGAGCAACACCGCCACGGGATGCGTGAGTTCGCTCGCTCGCCATCCCGTCAGACGCCTCATCGAGGCGGGGGTGACGGTCACCATCAACTCGGATGATGGATCGCTATTCGATACGGATATCGAGCGAGAGCTCGCCAGGCTCGTGGATCGGCTTTCGTTTTCGAGGCGAGAGATCATCGAGTTGATGCTCGATGCCGCGGACGCGGCTTTTCTCCCGGCTTCGGGCAGGCGGCGGCTCCGGCACCGCATCCTGGCCGGCAGCGCCGGTCGTGGTCGGCCCAAGAGCAGACCGCAGCTGGAAGACTCTGGAGCAGCGTCGCGGGCGGTCAGGACGATCGCTGCTGCTCCATGAGACTCAACGCCTGCGCCATCACGGCGTCAAGCCGTTCCGGCGTGGGGGCTTCGCTATAAACGCGTAGAACAGGCTCCGTACCAGACGCGCGGAAGAGAACCCAGCCGTCCTGCCCGAAGAGGAGCTTGAGCCCGTCGAGATCCTCGTAGCCGGTCACTTTCATCCCCCCGATGCTCGATGGGATGTGCGTCTTGAGGGCCTCAACGAGCTTTCGTCCGCGTCGCGTTGGACAGGCGATATCGCGGCGTCGGTAATGCAGGTTGCCGAAGGAGCATTCAAGATCGCTGACCATCCGGGAAAGTGTTTTCCCCTGCTCGACCATCGCTCGCAGAAGCATGAGACTGATGAGGGTCCCATCCCGCTCGGGGATATAGCCTTCCACGCCGATCCCACCGCTCTCCTCCCCACCGAGCAGCATGTTGCCCCGCTGGAGCTCGCGCGCGATGTGCTTGAAGCCAACCGGGAAGACCGAAAAGGGGACCCCCGCCTGCTTCGCCACCCGGTCGAGCAGCAGAGTGTTCGCGAACGTCTTGCCCAGCGGTCCGCGCCGGCCCTTGCGGATCAGGTCCCAGGCGAGCAGTGGCGCGATGCGCAGGGGTGAAACGAAATTTCCCTTCTCGTCGAAGGCCCCGATACGATCGCCGTCCCCATCGGTGGCGAATCCGGCGTCCGCCCCCGACGACACGACCCGGTCGCGCAGGGCAGCGAGATTGGCTTCCAGCGGCTCGGGATGGAGGCCGCCGAACAACGGATCGGGTTGCGCGTGAATGGTGGTCACAAGGGTCGAGTCGCCCCCCAGCATCGACTCGAGCAATCGACCGCAGGAACCGTGCATCGGGTCACAGACGATCCGCAGGTTCGCCGAGCGCAATGGGGCGGGATCGACCATACGCTCGAGACGTTCGACATGCGCGGTCGTGAAATCACACCCCCCCAGGCGGCCGTCCTGGACCGCCTCGTCCAACGGCCCGCAGGGGGGATCGTGCGGGGGGATGCAGCGCTCGCACGCTCCGGTGGTCTCGGATCCCGCGCTGGACCCGGCGGCATCCTTGATCTTCACACCGTTGTAAATGGCCGGGTTATGACTGGCGGTGACCACGACGCCGAAGGGAGCCGAGGAGGCCACGACCTGGCAGGAGACCGCGGGCGTCGGGCATGCCCGGCTCGCCAGCAGCACACGATATCCCGAGGCCAGCAGGACCTGGGCGATGGCCTCGGCGAAACGCCGTGAGAGAAAACGGGTATCATACCCGATGGCCACCGACCCCTCGACGGCGCTGTTGCCCTGCATGGCGGCCGCGATCCCGGCCGCGACGCGGCGGACATTGCAGAACGTGAACTCGTCGGCGATCACGGCGCGCCAACCATCGGTGCCGAACCTCAAACTCACGGTGGTCACCTCCGAGAAGGACCGCGCAGGAGCGTGACCGTAACACAGGGTTTCACGCGCATTCAAGAGGAGCGTTTGACCGAGCCGCCGGCGTGGTGTTACTTTGATCGTCGACCGACCTCGGCATCTCGCGCAGCGGGCCTCCACATCAGGGTCATGCTCAATCTTCCCAATTCTCTCACCCTCTTCAGAATCTTCCTCGTCCCGATCCTGGTCGTTATTCTCCTGACCAAGTTCGAGGGGAAGGAGCTCTGGGGTGTCGCGGTTTTCCTCGTCGCCTCCCTGACGGATATCCTGGATGGCTATCTGGCGCGCAAGCGGGACGAGGTCACGACGCTGGGCAAGCTGCTGGATCCCGTGGCGGATAAGCTCCTGATCTCCGCGGCGTTCATCTCCCTCGTGGAGATGGGGCTCGCTCCAGCCTGGATGGTGGTCATCATCATCGGAAGGGAGTTCGCCGTCATGGGTCTGCGCAGTGTCGCCTCGGCGCAACAGATCACGATCTCGGCGTCCCGCTGGGGAAAATACAAGATGGTCTCGCAGGTCGTGGCGATCTCGTTTCTCATCCTGGGTGATCATCCCTGGAGTCCGGCGACCATGATGGGCACCAGGGTTCGGACCATCGGGATTTTTTTCCTCTGGATCGTGGTGATCGCCGCCGTGGTGTCGGCGGTCGACTACTTCATCCGATTCGCGAGAGTGTTCCGGGAAAGGCGGGCCGATTGACATGCAGGGGTTGATAGGACAGGCGCGAAGAATATTCGTCCGGGGTGTATTGCTCATCCTGCCACTGGCGATGACGTTCGTCATTCTACGCTGGTTGTTCAGGCTGGTCACCGGATTCAGCACCCCGGGCGCGAGAAAGCTTCTCGATTCGCTGGGGACGCCCCCCGCGATCATATCGGTTCTGGCCCCGCTCATCGCGATGATCGTCACCGTGGCGGTGATCCTGCTCGTCGGACTGCTGGGCGGCAATTACGCGGGCAAGCGTGTGTGGTCGAGTATCGAGAACCTGCTCTTACGGGTCCCGCTGGTGAGCTGGTTCTACAGTTCGGCGCGGCAGCTGATGGATGCCATCAAGTATTCCGGGAGGACGGCCTTCCGGGAGGTCGTGCTGGTCGAGTACCCGCGCCGGGGGATCTGGTGCGTGGGCTTCGTCACCGGGCGGGCAGACGGCCTGGTGGCGTGGAATGATGACGAGGAGCACCTCTACGTGTTCATTCCGACCACCCCGAATCCCACGTCAGGCTACACGATCATCGTCCCGCGGGCGCAGGCGCGCACGCTCGGCCTGACCGTGGAGGAAAGCCTGAAACTGATCTTTTCGGGAGGATTCATCTCGTCGTCGGGCACCGCGTCGCCGCGAAGCGGCGCGGCGGAGAACCCCGTCGGGCCATGACGTCCGGCCGGATACAGCGTGGCCCTTCGACGGGCATCGGCGGGCGCTGCAGGGAAATGACGCGCGGACTCTTTTATTGGCTGATCAAGAGTCTCGCATGGCCGATGACGCATTTTTACGTCAGGATGAGCGTGGAAGGAGACCGGGCCATACCGCGCGCAGGAGCCTGCATCGTCGTGGCGAACCATCGATCGTACGCCGACCCGGTCCTGCTGGGCAGCGCTTTTCCCCGGCGAATCCATTTCCTGATCGCCCGGCCGGTGTACCGACTGTACCGGATGCGCTGGTTTTATTACATGATGGGTTCGATACCGGTCTCCCGGAAGGCCCCCGATCCGGGCGCCATGAAGCGCGCCCTGAGGATCCTCCGGGGGGGCGGAGTGATCGGTATTTTCCCGGAAGGACAACGAGTCGGCGCCGGCCCTCGCGCGCGGAGCTGAACATCTTCGCGGAACAGGTCATGGAAGCGATCCGCGAGCAGTTGCAGGAAAGCGGCCCCGCCGTGGATGGCATGGGTGACACCGTCCGGAATACGAAGCCATGACACATGACGCCGCTCTCGTCGCCGTGGGGACCGAGCTGCTTGCGGAGGGCGGCGCCGACACGAACGGCGATGAATTGAACAGAACCCTGGCCGAAAAGGGGATAGGGACCGCCTTGCGGATCACCCTCCCCGATGAGTTGGAAGCCATAGGCCAGGCCGTTCGGAAGCTGTCGGGACGATTCCCGCTGGTCATCGTGACCGGCGGGCTCGGGCCCACCGAGGACGACGTCACCCGCGAGGGTGTTTCAACGGGGCTCGGCCTGCCGCTGCATGAAGACGCCGGCATCCTCGCCGGCTTGCGTGAGCGATACCACCGACGGGGACGCACGGTCTCGGCACACTCTGCCCGTCAAGCGCTCGTACTGGAGGGTTCCGACGTGCTCCCCAACGCGCTCGGGACCGCGCCGGGGTTGCTCGTGACCAGGCCGGACGATCACGTGGTGGTGCTGCTGCCAGGCGTGCCGTGCGAGATGCGGCGGATGCTGCGAGACGAAGTGCTGCCGCGCCTGGCCGCTGCGGCACGGCGCGCGGGGTGGCGCGGTGTGAGGGTCGGCTCCCCCCTCGCGGCCTGCACCGCCAAGGTCACCGGGCTCTCGGAGCCGGAGGTCCAGCATCGGTTGGATGGGATGTCCGACGACCCGAGCGTGCGGCACCTGACGATCCTGGCGAGCCCCGGCGAGATCACGGTGATCGTGCGAGGGGACCGGCCGGAACGGATCCGGGCTGACCTCAGAAGGAGGCTCGGGCCGAATCTTTTCAGCGAACGGTCCGACGAAGGGCTCGAGGATGTGGTCGGCCGACTTCTCGCTGGACGGGGATCGACGCTGGCGACCGCCGAATCCTGCACGGGGGGACTGCTGGGAAGCCTTATCACGCGTGTGCCCGGTTCATCGGGCTGGTTCCTGGGCGGTTGGGTCACCTACACCGATGCAAGCAAGATCTCCATGCTGGGGATACCCTCCGATCTGCTGGCCCACCATGGAGCGGTCAGCGAGCAGATCGCGCGGGAGATGGCCGCGGGCGCGCGGCGTCTGTCCGGAGCGACCCACGGGCTGTCGGTGACAGGTCTCGCCGGCCCGGGCGGGGCAACCACGGAGAAACCGGTGGGGCTCGTCTGGTTTGGGATCGCCGACGCGGGTGGTTGCCAGGCGACACGCGGAACATTCGGGGGAGACCGTGAGACAATCAGGCTGGTGGCCGCCCGCCGGGCGCTCGACATGCTCCGACGACAGCTCGTCTCGGAGGGATGATCCGATGCGTGCCTTCATCGCGGTCGATCTGCCGGGGCGAATCCGCGAGAGTCTGCAACAACTGCAGGGAAGGCTCAAGCCGGAGCTGGGAGGTTTGCGCTGGGTGAGGCCGATCGGGATCCACCTCACGTTGAAGTTTCTCGGTGATATCGACGGGGCCGACGTGACGTCCCTGAGTCAGGCGCTTGCGAGGGATATCCCGGGTAGCGTCGAGCCGTTCGACCTGACGGTCGGCGGCATCGGGCGGTTCCCTCAACGAGGGCAGCCCCGTGTCCTCTGGGTTGGCCTGGCGGAGGCCGATGTCGTTTCGGATCGTTGCGAGCGCCTCGAGTAATTGCGTGAACGCGTGGAACGAACCGCGCTGGCCGTCGGCCTCGAGGGGGAGACGAGGCCCTATCATCCACACCTGACCCTCGCCCGCTGGGAACGCGGTGGATGCGGGGGTCCCAGGAAGCAGGATGTCTCCCGCCTGCCCGGTGGGCAAGCGGTGGGGACGTTTCATGTCTCGTCCATTTGCCTGTTCGAGAGCCTCCTCGGACCCGGGGGCGCCCGGTACAGGAAGGTCATGGAGTTTTCGTTGTGATACCACAGGCCACGGTGGCGCTCGGCGCTGCCTACCTGCTCGGGGGGATCCCCTTCGGCCTGATACTGCACAGGCTCGCCGGCCGGGGTGATCTGCGCCAACGGGGGAGCGGAAATATCGGGGCGACGAATGTCTTCCGTTCTGCGGGCAGAACTCTGGGGATCCTCACGCTGGTGCTCGATATCAGCAAGGGGGCCCTGGCGGTCGTTCTGGTCCGTGCGGTCAGCGGGGGCGAGGTATGGGAGGCCGCCGGAGCGTGTGCCGTGGTGGTCGGACATTGCTTCCCGATATATCTTGGCTTCCGGGGTGGGAAAGGCATCGCGGCCGGATGCGGTGCCTATGCGGTCCTGGCGCCGATGCCGATGGTATGGACGCTGGGGATCTTCCTGGCCGTGATGATGCTGACACGCATGGTATCGGCCGGCTCGATCGCCGCCGGCCTGATGATGCCGCTGTTCATACTCTGGCTGCAGCCGCGCCCGGGGCTCCTGATCTCCGTCGTGACGACGGTGTTGGTGGTGACGGCCCGGCATCATTCCAATATCAGGCGGATCATCTCCGGCCGGGAGCATCGTATCAATGGGTCCTGATGTCGTTGTACTCGGTGGCGGATCGTGGGGGACGGCCCTGGCACTGCACCTGGTGAGGCAGGGCAAGCGCACGAGGCTGTGGGTCCACGATGCGGACCTGGCGCGCGCACTCTCATCGCATCACGAGAACAGCAAGTACCTGCCGGGATACCGGCTGCCATCCGACCTCGAGATCACCGCCGACATGGGCCAAGCTCTCACAGACGCGCGTGATGTCCTGCTCGTCGTGCCTTCCCATCACTGCCGTCGGGTGCTGCAGGCGGCTCGCCCGCATGTGACCGGCGGCATGGGTTTTTGCTCGGCCTCGAAGGGGATCGAGGAAGGCACCCTCCTGCGCGTCAGCGAGGTCATACGCGACGTCCTCGGGGATCTCTCCGCAGGCGGCGTTGCGGCCCTCTCGGGGCCCTCCTTCGCCAGGGAGGTGGCCGAGGGCCATCCCACCGCCGTGGTCGTCTCCGCGGGCGACCGCGAGCAAGGCAGGCGCCTGCAGCAGTTGCTCTCCGGCGGAGCCGTGAGGGTCTACACGAACGATGACCTGGTCGGCACCGAGTTC
>JBHHZN010000115.1:0-7712 GCA_046758155.1 Acidobacteriota bacterium
GATGACGTTCTCGATCGGCTTTGCCGACGACGACTACAACGAAGCCGTTGACGCCAAGGCCGTCGCCAACCACCTCGGCACCGACCATCACGAGCTCTATGTCACGCCGGATGCGGCACAGGCCGTAGTACGGCCGCACGATCAGATGATCGTACAGTTCATCGACGAACAACTTGCCCTTGACGAAACGGTAAACGCCCGCCGCCGAGGACGCCAGCCGATCCGGCAGCTCGGGGCGCGTGACCCACAGGTAATATCCCACACCGATGCCGCCCAGGGCGACCACGGACGAAACCATCGTGAGAAACAACTCCACTCCCGGCCCGGCGTGATCACGCGAGGCCATCACGGCTTCGGGACGACCGAACACCGGGGCGAGCCAGGCCGCGTACGCCCCCGGGCCGGACCAGCCGGCCCACTCGGCCACCACCGCGGGCAGACCGAGCACGCCTCCGACAACGGACAGGACGGCGAGAATCGCCATCGGCCCCAGCATGCTCTTGGGCGCTTCATGTGCCTGCCGCGCCCGGCTCTCGTCCACGCGTGACGCGCCGAAGAACGTCAGGCCCATCAGGCGCGTCATGTAGAGGGCCGTCATCACCGCGCCGATCATCCCGGCCAGCCAGAGACCTCGATCGTGCAGAAAAGTCTCGTACAGGATCTCATCCTTGCTGAAGAATCCCGAGGTGAGAGGCACGCCCACGATGGCGATCCATCCGGCCGCGAAGCAGAGGAATGTCCACGGAAGCCGTGCCTTCAGACCGCCCATTCTCCGCATGTCCTGCTCGCCGTGCAGGGCGTGGATGACCGCGCCGGAGCCGAGAAACAGCAAACCCTTGAAGAAGGCGTGGGTGGTGAGATGAAAGATCGCCGCCGTGAACGCGCCGACTCCGACGGCGAGAAACATGTAACCGAGCTGCGAGATCGTCGAGTAAGCGAGGACCTTCTTGATATCATCCTGCGCCATCGCGATGAGCGCAGCCATCAACGCCGTGGCGGCGCCCACGATGGCCACGAGGCCCAGCGCCGCCGGCGCGAGGACGTAGACGGCCGAAAGCCGGCAAAGCAGATACACCCCCGCCGTCACCATCGTGGCGGCGTGGATCAAAGCCGACACCGGCGTCGGCCCGGCCATCGCATCGGGCAACCAGACATGCAACGGGATCTGGGCCGACTTGCCGCACGCCCCGCCGAACAGCAACAGCGCAACGGCCGTCACGATCAACGGAGAGGCCGCCGCCACCTCCGGGGCCCTCTCGATGATGGTCGCTATGTCGAACGTCATCCCCGACACGCTCCAGACGAGAAGCATCCCCAGGATGAACGAGGCGTCCCCGATGCGGTTGACGATGAACGCCTTCCGCCCCGCGTCGGCGCAGTATGTCCTCGTGTAGAAGAACCCGATCAGCAGATACGAGCACAACCCGACGCCTTCCCATCCGACGAACAGGACCGGCAGCGACGGCCGAGCACCAGCGTCAGCATCATCGCCATGAAGAGGTTCAGGAAGGCGAAATAGCGCCAGTACCCCTCCTCGTCCCACATGTAGCCTATCGAGTAGATGTGGATGAGCAGCCCGACGCCTGTCACGACCAGGATCATCACCGCCGAGAGGGGATCGAGCAGGAACGACCAGCTCACGTGCAGAGGCTCGATCCACGCGGCCAGGGTGGTCGCATGCTGCTGGGCGCCGGCGGGAAGTCGCGACAGGCTCCAGAAGCAGGAGATCGACAGCGCGAACGACAGCCCGACGGTCCCGCACGCCACCGTGGCGACGGGGCCGCGGGATCGCGCGCCCAGAAGACTTCCCGCGCCCGCGACGACGAACCCCGCCAAGGGCAGGACGGGGATGAGCCAGATCAGATCGAGCATCCGGACCTCACCATTTGAGCAGGTTCACCTCGTCGACATCGGTTGTCTTGCGCCGCCTGAACAGCGCGATGAAGATGGCGAGGCCCACCGCGGCCTCCGCGGCCGCCACCGCCATCACGAAGAACGCGAACAGTTGGCCGTCCATCGAGCCGAGGCTGCGCGCCGCCGCCACGAAAGCGAGGTTGGCGGCGTTGAGCATGACCTCGATGCTCATGAAGATCGCGAGCACGCTGCGCCGGATGAGCACTCCGACGATGCCCATCACGAACAGGACGGCGCTGACCAGTAAGACGGTTCCGAAAGGGATCATGGCCTCAATCCAGCTCCCTCTTGCCCATGTGCAACGCACCGATCATCGCCACCAGCAGCAGGAAGGAAGCGACCTCGAAGGGAAACAGATAGTCGGTGAAAAGCAGCCGGCCCACACCGGCGGCGCTGCCGAATCCATCCGGAAGCGCGACCGTCTGGGACATCTCGATGGCGGTCACGGTCTTCGCCATGCCGGCCAGCAGCAGGAACGCCCCGGCGATCGTCAACACGAGCTGCATCCGGCCCGTCCTGCCGGGTCGGCCGCCCACGCCCGTTCCAGCGGGATCCAGAAGCATGATGACGAACAGAAAAAGGACCATGATGGCGCCCGCGTACAGGATGATCTGCACCGCGAACAGGAAGCTCGCATCCAGCAACAGGAAGAAGACCGCCATCGAACAAAGGTGCAAGACAAGCGACACGGCGCTGACCACGGCATTGCGATGAAGGATCACCACGGCCGCCGTCATGATGGCCACGATCGCGTCGGCCGCGAACAGGAGCTCGGCAACGCTCATATCACCCCTCCGAGGATCAAGGCGGCCGTCCAGAGGAGGTTGAACAGGGCCAGCGGCACCATGACCTTCCATCCCAAGCTCATCAACCGATCGTAGCGAAACCGCGGGAGAGTCCACCGGACCCAGATGAAAAGAAACAGGAAGAAGGCAAGCTTCAGACAGAAGATACCCAGGTGCACGAGGCCGCTGACCATCACCGTCGTCGTTGCGAGAACCGCGTCGACTCCGGGCAAGTGCCATCCACCGAAATACAACAGCACCATCAGGCTGCTGGCCAGGACGATGTGGGCGTACTCGGCCATGTAGAACAAGAGGAATTTCATGGCCGAGTACTCCGTATGGTACCCGGCGACCAGCTCCGGTTCGGCCTCGGGCAGATCGAACGGCAGGCGGTTCGTCTCGGCGAAAGCCGCCGTGAGAAAGACCAGGAATCCGATCGGCTGAGAGATCACGTTCCAGACTGACCCTGCCTGGCTCGACACCATGTCGGCGAGCCGCAAGGACCCCGCCGCCATCAACACGCCGATGATGCTGAGCGTCATGGCGAGTTCGTACGAGATCATCTGGGCGGAGGAGCGCAGGCCTCCCAGCAGGGAGTACTTGTTGTTGGAGGCCCAGCCCGCCAGAACGATGCCATACACCCCCAGCGACGCCACCGCGAAGATCCACAGCAGGCCGATGTCGAGGTCGGCGATGATGGGGGAGATCGGGCGGCCGAGGATCATCAGTCGATCGCTGAAGGGGATCACGGCGAACGTCGTGAGAGCCGCCGTCAGCGACACCATCGGCGCCAGGATATAGAACGGCCTGTGCGCGGCGGCGGGGACGATCTCTTCCTTGAAGATGAACTTGATCCCATCGGCCAGTGGCTGCAGCAGTCCCCACGGGCCGGCGCGGTTGGGTCCCACGCGGTCCTGGATCCATCCGGCTACTTTCCTCTCCACGAGCACGAGGTTGCCCACGAGCGTCAGGAGCACGCCCAGCACGACGGCGACCTTCAGGAAGGCCGCGGCCGGCTCCGACCCGAGAAACGCTCCGATCACAGCCCTACCCCCTGGGACCCGATGCTCCGAGGAGTCACGCCCCGAAACGCCTCGACGCGGCCCGCGATCTCGGAGAGAACATCGGCGGCGGAGTCGTAACGCGCCGCCGCGCCCATCCGATTCATCACCTCGGAGATCATCCGCCACCCTTCGAGAGCCACGCCCGGAGGGGCCAGGGCGCGCCGGACTTTCTGCGCTCGTTTCTGGAAATTCACCCAGGTCCCGTCGAACTCGCCGTACGCCACCGCGGGCAAGGCTAGATCGGATTCGCGCACCGTCCGGTCCACGAAGGCGGAGAACGAACAGACGAACGTTCTCTCGCGGGCGGCCGCCAGCTCCTCCACCGGCTCGGCGAGCACCAGGAGGACATCCAGCTTGCCCGTCTTCGCGTCCGCGAGCACGCCGGCGATTCCCCCCCCCTCGGGCGGCTCGACCTCGAGCCCGAGGAGCCTGGCGCCGGCGGCATTCGGGGTCTTGTCGGCGCGGATGAGCAGATCGTCGTCCTGCCCGCGGTCATGCCTCGGGATCACGATCCGCCCCTGCCGGACGCACTCGCTGAAGAGTCGCTTGAGCAAGTACAGATCCTCCACCGTCATCGAGGCGGAGGCGATGGCGACGACGGCGCCCGGGCGCGCCTGCTTCAGGCGCTCGGCGAGCAGGTCGAGCGCCTCGGGCCAGTCGAGTGCTTCCACCCGCCCGTCGCGGCGGGCCTGCGCCACCGTCAGGCGAGGCGTGTCGTACAGCGCCTGGAAGGAAAGTCGCCCTTCATCGCACATCCACCACTTGTTGACCGCCTGGTTCTCGCGGGGGGTCAAGCGATAGATCTTGTCGTCGGCCGTACCGAGATCGACGTTGCAACCGCGCGCGCAGGAACCGCACACCGACGCCACCGGCTTGAGCCACCACACGCGCTTCTTGAAACGAAACTCCTTGAGCGTCAGCGCGCCCACCGGACAGATATCAACCGTGTTGCCCGAGTAGGCGTTGTCCAGTTGCCGACGGGGGAAGGTATTGATATAGGAGAATACTCCCCGCTGGAAAACCCCGAGCTCCCCGGTTTCGGTGACCTCGTCGCAGAAACGCACACAGCGCGTGCAGACGATGCAGCGTTCCGTGTCGAGCATCACGTGCGGGCCGATCGACTCGTGCTTGAGCCCGCGGATGCGCTCTTCCTGAAATCGCGAGCCTGCGGCCCCATGCCGGAACGAGTACTCTTGCAGCCAGCACTCGCCCGCCTGGTCGCAGATCGGGCAGTCCAGCGGATGATTGGCCAGGAGGAACTCCATCACGGCACGGCGACCATCGTCGACGTTCGGGCCCGTGGTGCGCACGATCATCCCGTCGGCGGCCTGGGTCGAGCAGGAGGTCATCAGCTTGGGCATCTTCTCGATCTCGACGAGGCAGATACGGCAGTTGCCGGCGATCGAGAGGCCGGGGTGATAGCAATACCGCGGCACATCGAGCCGGAGTTTCTCCGCCGCCTGCAAGACGGTCGTGCCGCGCGGGACTTCCACCTCCCGGCCGTCGATGGTCAATCTGATCATATCGCCCATGGTCGGCTGGTCCTCATGCCTTCAGCGCGCCCGAGCGTTCCAGCGGGCAGGCCTTGAGGCTGATGTGATCGTTGAACTCGTGGCGGAACTTCTCGAGGAAGGCTTTGGCCGGAATGGCCGCGGCATCGGCGAACACGCAGATCGTCTTGCCGACCATGCCGTCACACACCGACGCCAGCGTCTCGGGATCCTCGGGGGTGCCGCCGCCCGACTCGATCCGCCGCACGATACGGAATATCCAGTCGCAGCCCACCCGGCACGGCGTGCACTGCCCGCATGACTCGTGCGCGTAAAACTTCAGGACACGCTCACACGCGCGGACCATGCAGACCGAGTCGTCCATGATCATGGTACCGGCCGACCCGAGCAAACTTCCCTTGGCCGCCAGCGCGTCGAAGTCCATCGTCAGGTTCTCGCACTCATCGGGTGTCAGCACCGCCGCCGAGGACCCGCCGGGGATGACAGCCTTGAGCCGGCGTCGCGGGTCGAGCAGGCCTCCCCCGAGCTCCTCGAACAGCTTCCGGAACGGGACGCCCAGCTCCGCCTCGTACACACCCGGCCTCTTCACGTGACCCGAGAGACAGTAGAGCTTCGGCCCGGTGTTTTTCTCGCGGCCGATCCCGGCGAACCATTCCGCGCCGCGCTCCACGATGAACGGCACCGCGGCCAGCGTCTCGACGTTGTTGATGGTGGTCGGGTTGCCGTAGACGCCGTACTGGGCGGGGAAGGGCGGCTTCAGCCGAGGATAGCCCCGCTTGCCTTCGAGGCTTTCCATCAACGCCGTCTCCTCGCCGCAGATGTAGGCGCCGGCTCCACGGTGCAGGATGACATCGATGTCCCAGCCCGAGCCCAGGACGTTGTGCCCGATGTAGCCTTTTCGCCTGGCTTGCGCGATCGCGCGATCCAGCGCTCTCCAGCCATGGACGAACTCGCCGCGTATATAGATGAAGATCAAGGACGCCCGTATGGCGTATGCCGCGATCAGAGACCCCTCCAGGCACAGATGCGGATCGCGTTCCATCAACAGCCGATCCTTGAACGTTCCGGGCTCGGATTCATCGGCGTTGACGACCAGGTAGGATGGCCGCTCAGGCTCCTTCGGCATGAACGACCACTTCACCCCCGTGGGAAAACCCGCGCCGCCGCGACCGCGCAGGCCGGACCTCTTGACCTGCTCGACGAGGGCCGACGGATCGGCGGCGAGCGCCTTGGCCAGAGCCCGGTACGCCCCGCGCCCGATGGCCGCATCGATATCGGGCTGATCCTCGTGAGCCAGGTGACGCGTCAGCACCTTCTCGGTCAGCGGCGCCATCACTTCAACCCTTCGAGGATGGAGTCGATGGCCTCGACGGTGAGGTTCTCGTGGTAATCGTCTCCTATCTGGCACATCGGGGCCGTCCCGCATGAGCCCAGGCATTCCACGCCGCGCAGCCTGAAGCGGCCGTCGGGCGTCGTCTCGCCGATCTTGATGCCCAGTTTCTTCTCGAGGTGATCCACCAGGTCGTCACAACCACGCAGCCAGCATGAGAGCGTCGTGCAGACGTCGATGACATGACGTCCGACCGGCCGGGTATGGTACATGGTGTAGAAGGACACGACGCTGGCCACGAACGCCGGGCTCACGCCGATGCGTTCCGCGATCTGCTCCTGCGCCCGCAGGCCGCAGAAACCATGCTCTTGCTGTGCCACCCACAGCGCCGGTAGCAACGCGGACCGTTTCACGGGATACCGCGCGATCACATCGTCGATCTTGGCGAGCGCTTCCGCGGACAGCTCCTGTGAGGAGCCCGCGAACTCGATCCCGACCCTCAGCGGGCCGCTCATCGGTCCACCTCCCCCATCACCGGGTCGAGGCTCGCGATGATCGCCACGACGTCCGACACGAGAGCGCCGACGGCGATCTTCGGCAGCGCCTGGAGGTTGATGAAGGACGGAGATCGGATCTTCATCCGGTACGGAGATTTTCCACCGTCGCTGAGGATATGGAAACCCAGCTCCCCTTTGGGGGCCTCGATCGCCTGGTACACCTGCCCCGCGGGAGCGTCGAACCCTTCGGTCACGATGATGAACTGGTGGATGAGCTCCTCCATCTTGGTGAGGACCTTCTCCTTGGGCGGAAGCACCAGCTTCGGGTCGTCCGAGCAGATGGGACCGCCGGGCATCTTCTCGACGACCTGCTGGCAGATCTTCACCGACTGGTGCATCTCCTCCATGCGCACCAGATAGCGATCGTAGACGTCTCCGGTCGTGCCGATCGGCACATCGAAATCGTACTGATCATAGCCGGAGTAGGGCCGTGCCTTGCGCAGGTCCCAGTCGACACCGCAGGCGCGAAGGTTCGGGCCTGTCACCCCCAGCCCGATCGCGTCGGCGGCGCTCAGCACGCCGACGCCGCGTGTCCTCTCGATCCAGATCAT
>JBHHZN010000116.1:0-7649 GCA_046758155.1 Acidobacteriota bacterium
TCGGCCGCCCCGGCCGTGGCGGGAACCAGCGACATCACCAGCGAAAAGAAAAAGGAAACCACGCTGAACCCGGGGCGGTGACCTCCCACCGGTTCGACTCCGGCGATCGGGGCCCGCCGTCGAGTGTTGCACCCTCCCGGTTCGTGATCCCAGCCCATGGGCCGATCATACGGCGATCGTCCCATCGGGGGAAGCACCCGATGGCCCGGTGAATCGTTTTCCCGCTCTGCTGATCGAGCAGGCCGGCCACGGTTCAATCAGCCTGGAGGAGGAACCCCTCGTTGCCTGCCGGAGATACCCGCTGGTCACCGCATCGTCCGAGGTGCCGGCGTGTCCCCCCGGGCCGCCCGGCCCACCGAGGACGACTCCCCCGCATTCCCCGAGCGGACGGCACGAGCCTTTTTCCCTTCAAGCGGCGGCATCGTTGGGCTAAAATGCAGCGGTGGGCCGGGCCGAGGCGGCCCAGGCTCGCAGGTGGCAGCGCGGAGGAGGTCGATGTCATGACCGGGAGAGGGTGGGTCCCGGCTCTGGTGATCGTGGCGGCCATGAGCCTGGCGGGCGTCGCGCGGGCGGCGACCGCGCCGAAAAGCTCCACACAGCGGTTCGAAGAGGCGGCACCTCGAGTCGGCGAGTCGATGCCCGACCTCACACTTTACGACGACGCAGGCCGCCTCGTGAGTCTCCGCGATGTGCTGCGCGACCACTACACGGTGGTCGTGCTCGGGTGTCTCACCTGACCCCCCTTCCTGAGAAACGTCCCCGGTCTGGAGACGGTCGCGCTGGATTACAGACCGAAGGGTGTGCGGTTTTACTACGTCTACAAGGCGCTCGCCCATCCCGAGTACAACGATTACGTCACGCCTTTCAGCCTGCAGGAACGGCTGATGCATATCAAGGAGGCAAAACGCACCCTGGGGTCCAGCATCCCGTGGCTGGCCGACAACATGGATGATGAGCTGAAGACGGCGCTGGGGGGCGTGAACAACTGCGAGCTGCTGATCGATCCCGCGGGAAAAGTGGCACGCCGCCGGGCCTGGAGCAAGCCGGAGGAACTGCGAAAGGACCTGGAGCACCTCGTCGGCCCGGTCGAGCACGTCACCCGGGTCTCCGACCTGCATCTGAAGACCGAGCCGCCTCCCAAGATGGTGGCGCGAGGCATCGTGCCTCGCGTCGAGGTGACCGGACCGATGCACGCCCTGCGCATCGAAGCGAACCTCGATGATACGAAGCAGCCGTTTTACGCGAAGCTGCGCGCCGAGGTGGATGATTCATTTCTCGAAGACGGAAAAGGAACGATGTATATCGGGTTCCACCTCGACCCGCTCTACCACGTGCACTGGAACAACCTGGCGGACCCCCTGGAATTCGACCTGGCCGTCCCCGCCGGCGTGCACCTCTCTTCGAGCAGAGGGAAAGCCCCGCGCGTCAAGGAGGCCGCGGACGCCGATCCGCGCGAGTTCCTCCTGGATCTGAGCGCCTCCGAGAACGCGGAGCCGCTGCACCTGAGCGTGCGGTATTTCGCCTGCGACGACGCGGACACCTTCTGCGTGCCGGTCACGCAGCATTATCGCGTCCACTTGCAGGTCGATCCCAACGCCGGGCGGGTCACCTCCCGGAACGAAGGCGCCAAGAAAGGAGCCGTATCCGCGCAGGAGCGGGCGGCACGCCTGATGCGCTGGGACACGAACGGCGACGGCAAGATCGCCCGTGACGAGGCCCCCGAGCGACTCAAGAAGCGGTTCGACATGATCGACACCAACGGCGACGGCCAGCTCGACGCCGACGAGATCAAGGCGATGGCCGCGCGGCGGCGCGGGCGCCGCGGCCTCTCCCCTCGCCCCCACGGCCGCTGACCGCGCGTCCTGCTCCGGGTGTCACCGGCTCCGTGTCGAGGACGGCGGTTTCGCCGCTCCCGGCTCCCCTCGAGCCATACCAGCGTTCGCCTGCCGGAGGAGCCGTCCGCGTCCGATACTCAGAATGACGCGATCGCCGCCACGCGACAACCGACCCTCTTCTCAGAGTCACCGTGAACCCGATGTCATCCGTCCAGAATCGACCGGCACGACCGATATGTGCGGAGGCCCCCCGAAAGAACCTGGGCATGGAATCCGCGCTGCGACAGCAGACGCGAGGCGTAGTAGGCTCGCTGGCCCACGGCGCAGTACACCCAGATGTCCCTGTCCGCCGGCAGCTCTTCGAGCCGCCCTCTCAGCTCGCTCAAGGGAATGTTGATCGCATCCGGTATATGCTCCTGCTCGAACTCCGATGCTTCCCGCACGTCGAGAAGGAGACCTCCGGGCGAGCGGATTTCCTCCCAGTTCGCCAGCGAGAGGTCACCGCGCAGGACGTTGCCGGCGATCATCCCGGCGAGATTCACCGGATCCTTCGCTGCTCCGAACTGCGGCGCGTAGCACAACTCGGCCTCTTCCAGGTCGAACACCGTGGCACCCTTCTGGATCGCCATCGCGATCACGTCGATCCGCCGCGCCACGCCCTCCTCTCCGACCGCCTGCGCTCCCAGGACACGACCGTTCTTGGTATCGAACAGCAGCTTGATGTGAATCGGTTTGGCGCCGGGATAGTAGCCGGCGTGGTGCCCGGGGTGCAGATAGATCTTGTCGTAACCGGAAATCCCGGCCCTGCGGAGAGATCTCTCACCGGCACCGGTGGTCGCCACCGTGAGTCCAAAGATCCCGCAGACGGCGGTCGCTTGCACCGGGCGGAACTTCGCCGGCCGCCTGAAGATGCTGTTGGCCGCGATCCTGCCCTGCCGGTTCGCCGGCCCGGCCAGCGGAACGAGACCCCTGGCGCCGGTCACGATATCGGTCACTTCAACGGCATCGCCGACGGCCCAGATATGAGGATCGCTCGTGCGCATCGATTCATCCACACGGATCCCGCCACTCGTCCCCAGCTCGAGCCCGGCATCCCGTGCCAACCCCACCTCCGGACGGACTCCCACGCCCAGGATGACGACATCGGCGGGAAGGGTCGTTCCTTTCTGCGTCCTGACTTTCAGGCCGCCATCAGCCCCATCCTCGAACGCGGCGACTCCTTCACCCAGGATCAACGAGACCCCATGCTGTTTCAGATGATCCTGTACCGGTGCCGCGACCTCGGCATCGATCGGAGGCAGAATCTGGTTGGCCAGCTCCACGATCGTCACATGCAGGTCCCTCCGGGCCAGGTTCTCGGCCATCTCGAGCCCGATGAACCCGCCACCGACGACGACGGCCTGCCTGGCGGCTCTCTCCCTGAGCCAGGCGCGAATGCGCAGGCTGTCCGGGATCGTCCGCAGGACGAAGATTCCCGGCCGATCGATGCCCGGGATGGGCGGCCGGACGGG
Source organism: Acidobacteriota bacterium (assembly GCA_046758155.1). Taxonomy (GTDB): domain Bacteria; phylum Acidobacteriota; class Polarisedimenticolia; order JACPZX01; family DASXTC01; genus JBHHZN01. The sequence goes on from JBHHZN010000116.1 coordinate 3,347, forward strand.
GCGGGCGCCGGGCGCCAGCACGAGCGCCGTGTACGGTTCACGGTACGTCCGGCCGGTCTCGAGATCTTTCACCTCGATCGTCCGTTTGTCCCGATCGATGGATAGAACCTCGCTGCGCGTCCGGACATCGATGTTGAACCTCGCGCGAAACAGCTCCCGCGAAGCGACGATCAGGTCCTCTTCTCTCTTGATCACGTCACCGACGTAGTACGGCAGGCCACAGTTGGCGAATGATGCGAACGGCCCTTTATCGAACACGATGATTTCGCAGGTTTCACACAAGCGCCGCGCCCGTGCGGCGGCCGAGGCGCCGCCGGCCACTCCACCAACGACGAGCATTCGTTGCTTCTTGTCCATGCGGCTTCTTCTCTTTGTCGTCCGTTCGCAAGGCGGTTCACGGTGGACGGCTTCGCGGGTGGACGCCCCAGATCCATTATGCCGGCAGGCGCGGATCCGCCTCGGCCCAGCAGCCGCTCGCGCGTGCGCCTTTTCTTGCCGGCTACCGCCCGGGCGCGCCCACAGCCTCGCGTGGCTCCGCTTTGGAGCTGCGCACAGGGTGTCGGGCGCGTCTCACCTGCAAGGGCATGGGGCCAAGCGGCACCTTCGTGTTGCCCGCGTAGACCGGATGGCGGCCGTGCTGCTTGAACCAGTCCTTCACGCTGGCCGTCTTGTGCATCTGCTCGATCACCTGTCTCCAGCCGACCCCCGTGTTGTAGGCGCAGAACGAGATCTCCCCCTCTTGCGTTCCGTAGGGGATGATGCACATCTCGGTTCTGCGGAAATCGTACGTGAACAGATCCTGGAACCACATTCCTTCCACGGTGATCCGGATCCAGTCGTCGCCCTGCTGGTCGGTGCCTTTGCTGACCAGCAGACTGTCGGACTCAATGGCCGTGTTGCGGGGTGTGAACAGCTCCCTGAGTTGCGTGATCTCGAAGCCCTTCGGGGCCTCGTCGGCGTCGAAATGGCGCAGCACCGAGAGGGCCAGTTGCGCCTTCGTCAGCGGCTTGCCCCGCGCGGAATCTGTGATCTGGGAAATATCCTTCAGGAACCCCGCGTAGTCGAAGAAACGGAAAACTGGCGCCCATTCGCCCGTCCGGCGATTGACGGTCAGAAGCGTGAAGATGCCGCAGTTCGGATGGCAGCTGCACGCCCCCCAGCCCATGTTGGCCTCGGGCCCCTGGAGCATGTCCATGACACGGCTCGCCGCGCCGAGGGCGTCGAGGGGGAACCAATCCCGCAACGGCTCCAGACCACCGCCGAGTTGCTTCTTCAGGTCAAGCGCCAGTTGCGAGAGGGTGTACCGGTGCCTCTTCCGGTCCTCGTCGGAGATGTCCTCGTCTCGTCCGGTGAACGACACGGGTTGAAAGGCGATCGTGGTGACCTTGCCAAGGTTGCGCATCGCGAACTTCACGATCTCGCCGACCATGTCGTTGTTCACCTCGTTGACGATCGTCACAACCAGCGTGGTCTTCATGCCGGCCTTGTCGATGTTCTCGATCGCGCGTTGCTTGACGTCGAACAGGTTGGCCACGGCCCTGTGGCTATTGGACTCGTTGCTGGGCCCATCGAATTGCAGGTAAGCCACGTTCATGCCCGCGGCTGCCGCCTGCATGGCGAACTCGGGGCTTTGCGCGAAGCGGATGCCGTTCGTGGCCGCGAGGACTTTGCCGTAACCCACCTTCTTGGCGTACCGGCAGGCATCCAGAAAATGTGGGCTCAAGGTCGGCTCTCCTCCCGACAGCAGAACGATTGCTTGCCGTCTGGGCTTGAATGACATCCCGCGGTCGAGGATCGCCTGGATCTCCTCGAAAGCGGGTTCATGGACATAACCCACCTGGTTGGCGTCCATGAAGCACGGGTTGCACATCATGTTGCAGCGGTTCGTCAGATCCACCGTGAGGACCGCGCCCCGACCGTACTTGATGGATGATGTCCCGTGGGCATGGATCTTGGTGTCCTCCTGGATCCTGAAATCTCTTCCCGAGAACAAGCTCTCCATGCGGCGCGTGAACGCCGGAAGAGTCGACAGCACATCTTCGAATTGTCCGTGCTTGTCGCAGGTTTTCCTGATCAGGATCCGCCCGTCCTCCTCGACGAGGTCGGCCTTGATCTCGCCGGGGTGCGTCCCCACGAGGGCGGAAAGGTCACGGGCTCCCTTGACGATCGCCGTTCTCACCTCTTTCACACAGCGAGGGCACAGGGAATCGGTCCTGCGCGGGAATCCCAGTGGTGGCTTGGTCTTCTGATACGATTTCAGCAGCGGCGCGGGGGCCCATTTCGGATGAATCGATCGATTCTCCGGAATCACCCTGTTCGTGGCCTGGAGGATCTTCCAGGCGGCGTTGGATATCATCGGCAGGAGCTTCGAGGATGCACGCCTATTTCTCATCATGATGCTGCCTCCTTCTCCTGGTGCTAATCTGGTCACACCGATAGGCAGTTCTCCCTTCGTTCGGGTTGATCTCTATTGTGGTTAAGCTCGGCCGGGACCCTGCGAGGAACACATTCGGCGAACGCGGCTTCCAGGTAAGCGGACCGGAGACCGGCGGACACAAGCCCCGCATCGCATGTTCCTCGGCCTGCCGTGGCCGAGCGGGATGCTCCCCAAGCTCCGACTCTGGACGCGGGCCATGAAACGACGCGCTTGCGGTCCCGTCGTTCAGGCGTCGAAGCGCTCCTGACGGTGCCCGAGCCACGCGGTTCCCGGCCTCAGGGTAGCGCGGCGGCGCGGGGACACCTGGCACCGGCCCCCGGCCTTGCGGCCCGGTTTCCGATACGACGCATGACGAGCAACGAGCCTCCCGCGGCACGCGAGCAAGACCCGTTTCTCTGTACGGACTCAACACGACGGGGGCATCTTTTTATGCCCACCGGTGACGCGAGTCCCCTGCGCCTGCCCCACGGCGCTCGCCAACTATGGCTCGTCGCCGCACGCACGACTCGGCTATTATAGTCGAAAGGCCACCTCTCGTTAAGAGCCTTGCCGGCTTCATGCTCCGGAGCAACGATCAGGCGGCCGCCCGCACCCCATGGGTTGATTCGGCGGCTTCCGCGTCACTCCCCTATCGAGAAATCGACCTGGGCCTTCCCCCCCGCCTTCACCGAGACTTCCTTCGAGGAGGAGCCAAGCATTTCATGCCACATCGTCAGCGTGTAGTCTCCCGGCGGCACGTCCCCGATCGAGAAGCGACCGTCGGCGCCGGTGATGGCCACGTAAGGATTGTCGATGATGATGACGTAGGCCTCCATCCATGAATGGACGTCACATTTCAGGTGCACCACGTCCGTATCCGGGGGAAGCTTTTTCGGCGTGACCTGGTCCTTGATGGGTTGCGCCAGATTGAACAGCGTCGTGGTGTCGTCGTACGCGTGAATGTTGTGCAGCAGGGCGTCCTTGTTGACGATCTTGAGCTTTTCCCCGCGCGGGGCAACGAGGACATGAGGCTCGTAGCGACAGTTCAACTGCGCGATCTCGGGATTCGCGGTGGAGAACGACTTTCCGGACGTGATCCCCTCGATCCTCACGACGACGTTCGCGAGCCCCTTGCTCTCGGGATCCACGACGAACTGTTCCGATGTCTTGCGCAGGCCGCAAACATCGTTGTCGCGCGTGACCTGGATGCGTTCGGGCTTGGGAAAGTCCTTTTCGAAGAACACGCGCCCGAAGATCGTACCACCGTTTTCGACGGCGACCTCGGAATAGCCGGAACCGGCCTGCACCACGGCCGGTGTCACGTCCGCCAGGAGGGCCAGAACAACCAGCAAGGAAAGCATGTCACCGACTCCTTTCTTACTTGATCTTCCACCGCAGCTTCGGCGGAGCGAGGCTCGAAACGTACGCGTAGAGGTCACTGAGCTCCTGCTCATCGAGCGCGCCTTCGTACTTGGGACAAGGAAACGGCTGGGGAACAGCGTCCGCGCCGACGGCCGGCACGGTCCTTCCCGCCGCCAGCCGGGCGCCGAATTCCTCCATCGTTTCAGTATCCCGAACACTCCGCAGATCCGGGATCTGTTCGTGGCCGGCTGCCGCATTCGGGTTCTGAACGCCTCCACGTCCCTCCTCCCCATGGCAACTCCAGCAGGCCAGGCGTTTCCAGATCATCTCCCCACGCCTGACGTCATTGTTGTTCACCATGAAGTTGATCCTGAGTTCCCACGCCCGCGCGTCCTCGTTGGCCTGCCCTCGGAAAGTGTGCAGGTATTCGGCGATGTGGTCGGCGGCGGCAGCGGGCATGTGGAAATTCGGCATGAAGGTGTCGGGCTTCATCTCCTGAGGATTCCTCAGCCAGGAGCGCTCCCA
>JBHHZN010000117.1:0-7633 GCA_046758155.1 Acidobacteriota bacterium
GTACTGCCGGTACAAGAAGGACAGCGGTGGCCGCCGCTGCCGTGACGTGCCGGCGGAGAAGAAGCCCGCCAAGGCCGACACCGGTGGGAAGGAATCCGGCAATCCGTAGCAGGAGAAACTCTTGAAGATGGCCTCCCGATGGCAAGCCTGGGCTCTGGTGCCGGCGATCCTCGTGTCGAGCCTGTCGGCGGCGGTGGCGCGCTCGCGCGGCCCGGTCGAGGCCATCCAGGCCGAGAGCGACATCCCCGAGGAGCGCCTCCTGGATGTCGGCATCGAGGTCTTCGATCCGGGCCTGCCGGACGAAGACGAGGACGCCCTCGAGAAGAAAGGGATCTTCGCCGCCGTCCGCAAGTCGGAGGCACGTTACATCCCCTTCCAGCTCAAAGACACGCTGGAAGGAACCGGCCAGTGGGGCGCCGTGCGGGTCGTACCGCCGGGGTCCAGGACAGCCGATGTGACCGTCTCCGGCAAGATCATCCACTCCACGGGGCTCGAGCTCGAGCTGCGGATCCTCGTGGTGGACGCCAGGGGACGCCGCTGGTGGCGGGAACGAAAATACAAAGAGGAGGCGGATCCGGAGGCGTACGATCCGGAGAATCTCGAGCAGGCCGATCCGTACCAAGGCCTCTACAACCGCATCGCCAACGACATGCTTTCGTCCAGGGAGCGGCTGTATGACGAAGACATCCAGACTATCCGTCGGATCACCAGGCTGCGATTCGACAAGGATCTGGCTCCCGCCGCCTTCCGAGATTACCTGCGCGTGAACAAGAAGGGGCGCTACACCATCGTCAAGCTTCCGGCCGCCGACGCCCCGATGGTGGCACGGATGGAAGCCATCCGCGATCGCGACGACATGTTCATCGATACTCTCAACGAGTATTACGCCGACTTTCACACGAACATGCGGGAACACTACGATGGGTGGCGACAGTTCAGCTTCGAGGAAGAGAGCGCCCTGCGTGAGGTCCGGCGCAAGGCCCGTCGCCGCAAGATTCTCGGCGGGCTCCTCATCTTCACCGGTGTCGTGCTGGATACATCCGACAGTCCGGTGGGCGGGCTGGGCGACGCCGCCATCATCGGCGGTGTCGCCGTCATCCAGAACGGGGTCCAGAAGGCGAAAGAGGCCAAGATCCACGTCGATGCGATGCAGGAGCTGGCCGCGTCCTTCGATTCCGAGATCTCGCCCGTGCTGGTGCGAGTGCAGGGAAAAACCCTCAAGCTTCAAGGATCGGCCGAAGCCCAGTACGCCGAATGGCGCGATCTGCTGCGCCAGATCTTCGCCACCGAGACCGGTCTACCCGTGAATCCCAACGACGATGACACGACCGCGGCCTCGGGGAGAACCGAGGTCGATTGATCCACGGGCCCCATGTCTGACCTGAAAGCCGGCCAGATCCTCCAGGAACAGATCGCACTCGTTCGCCCGCTCGGCAGCGATGGCGAGGCCCGGGTCTGGCTCCTGCGTGACGGCGCGACCGGCGCAACGTTGGTGGGATGGTTCCTGCCGCGGGGAGCATCGCTCGAGCCCGCCGAACGGCTTCGCGACGCAAGCCTCGCCGCCGGGCGCCGCGCGGGCGCCCAGCTCCCCTCGTTCCTGCTTCACCGAACCGCGCATCATCGCTTCCTGGCGCTGAGCATCCGGGAGGGATGCGACCTCGGCCGGCTGCGGGCCCTGGTCGAGCGCGTCCTGTCGCCTCCCTCCGCCGATCCGCCGGAGGACGGGACCGCGCTCGAGAACGAGCTGGCCTCTGTCCTCGGCGATATCGGCGCCCCGCCAACCAGCGTTCCTCCGGAAACGAGATCGGCTGGCGTCGTGATCCCGCCGCCCCGGGTCCGCCCCATCGAGCCGGTCGTCACCCGAACGGCCTCCGGCGGCCGGGCGGGCGCGCCTGCCGGAAGCGATCGGCGCTCCTCCGGCCGGGCCTTCCTGCTGCTGGCGTTGTTGGGCCTGCTGGCCGCCGGCTCGTTCTTCCTGCTTCCCCGCTGGGCGCAAAGCAGGCGGACCAAGGCTTCCGCGACGACCGCTCCGGCGCCCGCGCCGGATGCCTCCCGCACCGAGCCGGACACTTCCTCGCTGACGCCGCAGGAGCTCAGCGAACGGATCTACGTCAAACAGCGCGCGCAGGAGTCGCGTGGCCGCGCTGTGAGGCTCCTGCAAGCCCTGGAACAACGCGGTGTCACCGTCTGGGCCCACGACGATCACGCCGAGGCTCTCGAACGCATGGCGCAGGGACGACGGCAGTGGGATGCGGGACAATTCCTCGAGTCCGATGCCTCGTTCCGCAAGGCTGCGGAGTTCCTGGCGGCGATCGATGCCCGATCGGCGGACATCCTGCGGGAGACGCTCGCGAGGGGACGCGAGGCGCTGGCCGCAGGCAGAGCGATTCCGGCCGCGGCGGCCTTCAACCTCGCGCTGCGCATCGCGCCGGGCAACAAGACGGCCGCCACGGGACTGCGCCGCGCGGAGGCTTTCGACCGCGTGCGCGCACGGATCGATTCCGGGTTGCGCAGCGAGAGAAAGGGAAACCTCCGGGAAGCCGTGACGCGATACAGGGAGGCGATCGCCCTCGATCCGCTGTCGCGCGAGGCGCGGGAATCGCTCGCGCGCGTGCAGAAGCGGATCGACGACGACGCCTTCGCGCGATCGATGTCTCGAGGTCTCGAGACGCTGGATCGGGGCGATTACCAGGAGGCGACCGAGGCGTTCCAGGCCGCCGGCGCCATCAGGCCGGACTCTCCCCAGGTCGCCGAAGCGCTCGAGCAGGTCGAGGAGAACCGGAAGCTGGAGATGATCCACCACTATCATGACAGGGCGGTGAAGCTCGAAGAGGAGGAACAGTGGGCCGAAGCCGCGCGGCAGTACCAGGCGGTTCTCGCGATCGATGACACGATCCGGTTCGCCCGGGACGGCCGATCCCGGAGCCTGCGACGCGCCGAGCTGGCGAAGGCCCTGGAATTCCAGCTCGCGCACCCGGACCGACTCAGCGCGGACGCCGTCCTGGAGGAAGCGCGCACGCTGCTCGAGGAGGCGCGCGCGGCCCGGCCCGCGGGACCGGTTCTGCAGCGACAGATCGCGAGGCTGGATGAGCTCGTCCGCACGAACAGCACGCCGATCCGCGTCACCCTGGAATCGGATAACCTGACCGAGGTCACCGTGTACCATGTCGGACGACTGGGCAGGTTCCTGCGCCACGAGCTGGACCTGCGGCCCGGCACCTACACGGTCGTCGGCAGCCGGAAAGGGTACCGCGATGTCCGCCGCCAGTTGAAGGTGGTTGCCGGCACGGACCCGGAGCCGCTGATCGTGCGCTGCGAGGACAAGATTTGACACCACGGATCACGATCCGGGACGTCCGCGGGGAACGCCAGGTCGGACCGGACGAACTCCCGCTTTCCCTGGGGGGAGAGGCGTCCACGATCGTGTTGCCCGGCACCGGCCCCGGAGAACCGCTGGCCTGGGTGGGAATGTCCGAGCAGGATCTTTTCCTCCAGGTGGGCGATCGAGACGAACCGGTGAGCTGCAACGGCGTGCCGGTAGCCACCTCCCAGTGGCTACGCGACGGCGACACGCTCCGCCTCGGCGGGGCCGCCGTCACGGTGGCGATCGATTCCGACGGCATCCGGCTGAGCGTCGAGGCCCGCGCCGACGAGCAGCCCACGCCCACCCCCATCGAGGTCGCCACCGTCGCCCCCCCCGGCTCCGGCGATCAGACCGCGCCGGCCACCATCGAACCGGTTCCGTTTCAACCGCGCCACCTGGCGGGATCGATCCGGCGTCACCGGAGGCTCAGGCCCGGCGCGGTGGCGGGAGCAGCTCTGCTGGTGGTTCTCGGGGTCGCCGGCTGGTTCCTGTTCACATCCCATGCCGTCGAGGTGCGCATCGATCCGGCTCCCGACCAGGTCGAACTGCTTGGCGGTTTCACCGCGATCCGCCTGGGCGATCGCTACCTGCTGCGGCCCGGCACCTACACGGTCATCGCCGAGAAGAAAGGATACCGTCGTCTCGAGGCCACCCTGGAGGTGGGAGGCGGCCGGGCGCTTTCCTCGAGCTTCACGATGGAGAAGCTTCCCGGCCTGCTCCAGGTGGACACCGGCTCGGTGCGGGGGGCCAAGGTGTCGATCGACGGTGAGAAGGCGGGCGTCACGCCGCTTGAGCCGCTGGAGCTCGCGCCCGGCGAGCACGAGGTTCTCGTGGAGGCCCCGCGGTTTCTCGATTTCAAGACGCGTGTGTCGATCGAAGGCAGCGGCTCCAGCCAGACGCTTGCCGTCCAGCTCGTGCCCGGCTGGGGCGCCGTGTCGTTCAGTTCGAAACCTTCCGGCGCCGAGGTGCTGGCCGACGGCAAGAGCGTGGGCGTCACGCCCGTCACGGTCGACCTCGATCCCGGCACCCACACGATCGAGTACCGCCTGAAGGGGCACAAGGCGTACCGCGACACGGTGAAGGTGGCCGCGGACCGGACGCGGACCCTGCCGGCCGTGCGGTTGGCGCCCGCGGACGGCAAGCTGTCGGTGAAAAGCACGCCCACAGGCGCCACCGTCACGGTGGACGGAATGTACCGGGGAGAGACCCCCATCGATCTGCATCTCGCGCCGGGCGAACCGCACGTCATTCATCTGTCCAAGGCGGGCCATGATCCCGAGCGCCGGGAGATCACACTGGAGCCCGGCCAGGCGCAGGCATTGCGCGTGACGCTCGCCGCGCGGGAAGGAGAGATCCGGATCGCGGCCACCCCCTCGGACGCCCTCCTTTATGTGAACGACGAACCGCGGGGAACGGCCAAGGGGATGTTGCGACTGCCGGCCGCTCCCCAGCGGATCGAGATCCGCAAGGAGGGGTTCGAGCCGTACCGGACGACCCTGACGCCCAAGCCGGGTTACCCGCAGACGCTCGAGGTCGCTCTCGCCCCCAGGGCGGCACCTGTCCCGGAAGCCCCCCCGAAGGTGATCCAGACCCCCCAGGGCCTCGACATGGTCCTGGTCGAGCCCGGCCGGTTCAAGATGGGAGCCTCGCGACGCGAGCCGGGTCGCCGCGCCAACGAGACACTGCGCGAGGTGGAGATCACGCGACCCTTCTACCTGAGCACGCGCGAGATCTCCAACGCCGAGTATCACGCCTTCGACAGCGAACACTCCTCGGGAATAGGGGGTAACGTGAGCCTCGACCTGGACGATCGGCCCGTGGTGAGGGTGACCTGGGAGGACGCCGCCCTTTACTGCAACTGGCTCAGCGAGCAGGCCTCGCTGCCCCCGTTCTATGCCCGGCGGGGAGAAAAGGTCGTGGCCGTCCGGCCGATGACCAACGGCTATCGACTTCCGCTGGAGGCCGAATGGGCGTGGGCGGCCCGCTACCACGACGGGCCGAGGCCGCTGAAATACCCCTGGGGGCAGTCGCTGCCATTGCCGCCGGCCTCCGGCAACTTCGCCGATGCGTCGGCCCGCGGCCTGCTCTCGCGCGTCCTGCCCGGCTACAAGGACCCCTTCCCCGCGACGGCGCCGGTGGGCAGCATGAGGCCGAACGGCCTCGGGTTGTTTAACATGGGGGACAACGTGGCGGAATGGGTCCACGACTATTACAGTATTTATCCCTCCAGCCGACAGGGCGTGCAGAAGGATCCGACCGGCCCGGAGGATGGCTCGCTGCATGTCATCCGCGGAGCGAGCTGGATGGACGCCAGCATCTCCCGGCTGCGCCTGACGTACCGCGACTACGGGAGCAAGGCGCGTCCCGATGTCGGGTTCCGTGTGGCGCGCTGGGTGAAGTGAACTTTTCCGGAGGAAACACCGTGATGAGAATCTCGATCCTTTCGATCGCACTGCTCTTGCTCTCCGCATCGTCGGTCGGCACCGAGGCGCGCCAGGCCGCTCCCGGGCCGCCCGCCGAGAAGGTCTCGACAACCACCGGCGATGAGGAGCTCGAATCGTTCATCCCTTCCGAGGAGGTGCGGGCCGACAGCTCCATCTCGTTTCCCGCGGATATCTGAGCAGGCCCCATGACGCCCATGAGGAAAGGCTACCCATCGGAATTCGTCTTCCAGATCGCATCCTTGCTCGTGGCGGTGATCCTGGTCCACACCTTCTACGTCCTGATCGTCCGTCCCAAGGCCGACGGCATCCTCGTCGAGCAGGCCGCCAGGATGCAGGTGGAGAAGGACTACGTCCAGGAACGGTCGGTGTGGGTCATCATCCGCGACTTCGAGCAGGAGTCCTGCTTCGCCCTGATGCTGTGGGCGTTCGCCATCATGGGATACAAGAGCCGCGCCGTCTCGCGCGAGCGCCGGCTCGTGCAGGAGAACCTGGTGCCGCTCGGCGAGGGCACGAGGATCCTCCCGGAGGACGCCCGCGAGTACACACGGCAGATCCAATCGCTGCCGCCTCTCGAGCAGGCCGCCCTGCTTCCTCGCGCGCTGCTGACGGCGCTGCACCGGTTCACGGCGACGCGCAGCATCCAGGATGTCTCGACCACCGCGCACGGTGTCTGCGAGGCGGAGGCCGAGCGCCTCGAGTCCGAGCTTTCGCTGGTCCGCTTCATCGCCTGGGCCATCCCGTCCATCGGTTTCATCGGCACCGTCCGGGGCATCGGAGAAGCGCTCGGGCAGGCGCACAAGGCCGTGGAAGGAGACCTCGCGGGAGTGACGCAGAGCCTGGGGGTGGCGTTCAACTCCACCTTCATCGCCCTCCTCATCAGCATCGTGCTCATGTTCATGCTGCACCAGCTCCAGCTTCACCAGGAGCGGCTGGTTCTCGAGACCGAATCGTACCTGGACCAGCACCTGGTCCAGCACCTGCAGGTCCCCTCCTGATCGGGAGCCACCGATGTCTCTTCTCGTCCTCGAGATCAACGACGCCGGGATCCTCGCCAGCCCGGATGACACCGGGGCGGCCGAAGCCTGCCCGGTGAGCCCGGGCTACGCGCTGGTCGAAGGCGGCCGGATCGTCACGGGGACAGCGGCGGTGGAATGCGCGCGCATCAAGCCCAAGCACATTCACAACCGTTTCTGGACCGACCTGGACAGTTCGCCGCTGTCGCACCCCCTTCCGGCGGATCTCAGCACCGCCGACCTCGCCCACGCCCACCTGACCGAGATCTGGAGCCATGTCGGCGAGGGGGTGACGGACGTCATCCTGGCGCTGCCGGGCACCAGCTCGCAACACCAGCTCGGCCTGACCCTCGGGATCGCCCGGGCGTGCGGGATACCGGTGACCGGGATGGTGGACGCCGCCGTCGCCGCCGCCGCCAACGGCTATCCCGGCGATCGCCTGCTTCACCTGGACCTGCAGCTTCACCGCGTGGTCGCGACCGAATTGGCGCAGAACCACGACATCGCCCGACAGCGCGTGCAGATCTCGCGGAACACCGGGCTCGCCGGACTGCACGACGCGTGGGCCCGCAGGGTCGCCGAGATCTTCGTCGGTAGGACGCGATTCGATCCGCTTCACAGCGCCTCCAGCGAGCAGGAGCTGTACTCAGCGCTGCTCGACATCCTCGGCCGCCTGGGCCGCGAGCAGAGAGCCACCTGCGAGTTGCGCGCCTCCGGCGGCACGCGGTCGGTCGAACTGACCCGCGAGGATCTCGTCGGCGCCGTCGCGGCGTCCTACGAGGTGCTGCTCCACATGGCGCGATCCGCCTCCC
>JBHHZN010000118.1:0-7492 GCA_046758155.1 Acidobacteriota bacterium
GTGCGCCGAGTCGGGGATCAGGATCACCTGACGGGGATCGCCGCGGCGCTCGAGGAACGACCGCGTCATCTTGATCCCGGTCAGTTCCCCTTGAGCACCCGCCATCGGTTGCAATGTGAAGCGATGCAGACCCGTGATCTGTTGGAGAAGAAGATCGAGCTCATGCATCAGCCGCAGAGCCCCCTGGGCGCTTGCAGCAGGCTGCAGCGGATGGATTCGCGTGAAGCCGTCAAGGCGGGCGATCTCCTCGTTGATCTTCGGATTGTATTTCATCGTGCACGATCCCAGTGGGTACAGGCCCAGGTCGATCGCATAGTTGAGTCGCGACAGTCTCACGAAGTGGCGCGTCACGTCCGTCTCGCTGAGCTCGGGGAACCCATCCACGTGATCGCGCGCCGCCTCGCCGAGATGAGCGAGATCGGCCTGCGGCACATCCAGAGGCGGCAGATCGTAGCCGCGCCTACCCGCCGAACCGAGCTCGAACAGAACGGGCTCGAGCCGATCGAACCCGCGGCCCCTCGCGGATCGGTTGTCCCCGGCCTTACGCCGCTCCTCGCTCACGACAAGATCTCCTCGAGGGCCCGCACGAGACATTCGATCTCGCAACGGGAGTTCATCTCGGTGACGCAGAACAGCACGGATCGGGACAGATCGGCCCGATACAGACCCAGGGGAAGCCCTCCCATGATCTTCCGCTCCAGGAGCCGGCGGTTGATCTCCTCGGCGGACCCCGGAAGATCGAGGACAAACTCATTGAAGATCGGAGCGGTGAACCGCGCGGAGCATCCTTTCACCGCAGCCAGGCGTTCGCGGGCCCAGACGGCCTTGCTGTGGTTTTGGCGCGCGACTTCCCGCATCCCCTCCTTGCCCATGAGGCTCATGTAGATGGTCGCGGCGAGGCTCATCAACCCTTGATTCGTGCAGATATTCGAAGTGGCCTTTCCGCGGCGGATATGCTGCTCGCGTGTCGCCAGCGTCAGGACGTAGCCCGCGCGTCCCTCTGCATCACGAGCCGCTCCGGCAAGCCGGCCGGGCATCTGCCGCAGCAGAGACTGCCGGGCCGCCATGAACCCCAGGACGGGTCCGCCGAACTGCGCCGGGATGCCCAGCGACTGCCCCTCGCCGACCGCGATATCAGCGCCGTAGTGACCCGGTCCGTGCAGAAGCCCCAGCGACAGCGCCTCGGCGACTCCGACCTGCACCAGGACGCCGGTTCGCTTGGCGATCGCGACCAGCCGGCCGAGGTCTTCGACGCAACCGAAGAAGTTCGGGCTCTGGACGGCCACAACAGCGATGCCTCCATCCTGCGCGCTGCCGGAGTCCAGACATCGTTCGAGCGATTCGAGATCCGTCCGTCCATCCTCGGCGATGGGCACCGTGTCGAGCGCCAGGTTCAGATCCCGAACGTACGTGCGGATCACCCGGGCGTAGTGCGGGTGAATCCCCTGCGACAGGAGCACTTGTCCGCCGCGCCTCGCGCGCCGGGCCATGAGCACCCCCTCGGCCATGGCGGAGGCACCGTCGTAAAGCGACGCGTTCGCGATCTCGAACTCCGTGAGGGAGGCGATCAGGCTCTGGAACTCGAAGATGGACTGTAACGTGCCCTGGCTGATCTCCGGTTGGTAGGGTGTATAGGAGGTGTAGAACTCGGAGCGGAGCAGCAGTTGACCGATGGCCGCCGGGATGTAGTGATTGTAGACGCCCGCTCCCAGAAACCACGCATGCGACGCAGCCGTGGCATTGAGGCCGGCCCACCGTCCCATCGCCTCGCGCAGCTCCATCTCCGATTGGGCGGGCGGCAGATCGAGCGGCTCATCGTGTCGCAGGTTCCCGGGGATCGCATCGAAAAGTTTCGAGATCGAGGAGACGCCGATGCGTTCGAGCATGCTGCGCACATCCGCGTCACCCTGTGGCAGAAACCGCATCGACCGTGACTCCCCTAGTGTCCGCTCTTGCCGAGATGCTCGCGGTAAGCGCGGGAATCCATGAGGGATGCGAGCTCTTGGGGATCGGAGAGACGCATCTTCATGATCCAGCCGGATCCGTATGGTTGTTCGTTGACCTGCTCAGGATGGTCGCGCAGGGATTCGTTGATGGCGATCACTTCGCCCGACACGGGGCTGTAGATCTCCGAAACCGCCTTGACCGATTCGATGCTTCCGAACTCCTCGCCCTTCGAGAGCTTTCTTCCTACCTCCGGAAGTTCCACGAAGACCACGTCGCCCAGCTCCTTCTGCGCGAAGTGGGTCACGCCGACCGCGGGCGTTTCACCCGAGGCCTCGATCCATTCGTGATCCTTGGTGTACCTGAGATTATCTGGGTACATGCGTCTCTCCCTCGACCCTGCCGGCGTATCACTTCCCGTATCCGGTGCGTCTGTAGAACGGGGTTGGCACGACACGCGCGCGCACGGGCCGACCTCGAATGATCACGTCGAACGTCTCGCCCTCACGCGCGTTCTCCACCGGTAGATAAACAAGACCGATATTCTTCCTGAGGAAGGGGGCAAAAGTGCCGCTTGTCACCTTCCCGACCTCGCGGCCTGCGACCAGCACGGGATATCCGTGCCTGGCGATCCCGCGCTCCTGCATCTCGAAGCCGACGAGGCGCCTGGGGATTCCCTCTTTTTTCTGCCTGGCGAGGGCGTCCCGTCCGAGGAAGTCTCCCTTGTCGAGTTTCACGATGAAATCGAGGCCCGCCTCCAACAGCGTCGTGGTCTCATCGATATCGTTGCCGTACAGCACCAGGCACGCTTCCAACCTGAGCGTGTCCCGCGCTCCCAGGCCCGCCGCCTGCAATCCCTGCGGTTCCCCCGCCTCCATCAGGGCCTGCCAGATCGCCACCGCCGCTTCGGGAGGACAGTACAGCTCGAACCCATCCTCGCCGGTGTAGCCCGTGCGCGAGATGATGGACTCCCGACCGGCCACCTGCCCCGTTGCGAACGAGAAGGGTCGGAGTGCCTCCAGGTCGCAGGATGTCAACGGTGCGAGGATCGTCAGCGCCTTCGGACCCTGCAAGGCGATCTGGGCGAAGTCATCGCTGCGGCGGATCGCCTCGACTCCGGTGGGCAGGTGATCGCGGATCCACTGGAGATCCTTCTGATCGTTGGAGGCGTTCACGCACAGGAGGAACCGCCCGGAATCGAATCGATAAACCAGAATATCATCGACCGGCGTTCCCGCAGGAGTGACGAGGGCCGAGTACTGCGCTCGACCGTCCCTCAACTTGGATGCATCGTTGCAGGTGATATTCTGGAGGGCCGCCAGTGCGCTGGAACCACGGATCTCGATCTCTCCCATGTGGGAGACGTCGAACAGGCCCGCGTGCCGGCGCACCGCGACGTGTTCCTCGATCACGGAGCGGTATTGGACCGGCATCTCCCAACCGGCGAACGGGGCCAGGCGCGCCTTCGCCGCCTCGTGAATCCCATGAAGGGGTGTTTTCCGAAGATCCGTGGGTGCCATCATACCGAATGAGCAGGCCGCGGCGGCATGGTCTCCGCCCGCGTTCGCCCCGGGATTGTGGATTGGGTGTTCATGGTCGACAAGAGTGTCGCACCGTACCATAGCCCCCCATGACCGTCAAGAAAGGCCCCGGGCGACGATTGTTGCCCTTGTCGTGTCCGGGCCCTATATTGGCCACCCCTGGGAGGCGTGCCGGTGTCTCTGAGCTATTCCGTCCAGTGTTTCAATTGCTTGAGCAGTTTCGATGCCATCGAGGCCGTTTGGTGTTCCTGCACTCCGGAGCGGCCCACGAAGGTCTGCCCCTTCTGCCTCGGCTGCTTCTGCGCAGCCGGCGAGGCGTACAAGGAGATCTTCTGGAAGAACGCTCCCGAAGTGCTGGCCGAGGAAATTCGAATCTTGTCCAGCTCGCGCATGCTCCTGGGCGACATGCTGGTGCGCGGCGGCGCGATCACGACCGATCAGCTTCTCGATGCGCTGGAGCGGCAGAAACGGGACGGCGAACGTCTCGGTGTCATTCTCACCCGCACCGGCGCCCTGAGCCCCGAGCGGTTGGAAGAGTTCCTCCAATCACAGCACACGGTGATGCCGGTCGATCTGGCACGGGCCAGAATCGACACGATGCTGCTGAGGAGGCTCGGGGTGGACGAATGCATGAAGCATCGCATCCTCCCGCTCGAAACCGAATCGTTTCACGACCGCCAGATCATGACCCTGGCCATGGCCGACCCATCCGATGACCAGGCCTTCGACCGAGTGCGCAAGGCCACATCGAGCCAGATCATCAAGAGCGTGGCCCCCGCCGAGGCGATCGTCTCCGTCATCCAATCGCTCTTCCCGAAAGGATCCGCCACCCTCCCCGAACCTGCACGCTGTCCCGAACGCAGTCCGGATCCGATCGTCGACGACGATCTGCTGCGCCGGCTTTTCCTCCTGGCGGTCAAGCAGCGAGCCAGTCACGTCAAGTTCTCACGCGGACCCGATGGAGTGCGCACGCACTACCTCATCGACGGCACGTTGTGTCTCGATCGAGCCCGCACCGCGGAGCAATCGAACACGGCGATCGAGGCGATCACGGCGATAGCTCAGCGTGCCGATCCCGGCCAGGACGGGAAACGCGTGGCCCGCGCCGTCGTCAAGCTGCAAGAGCTCGATTACCGCCTGATCATTCGCCCGTCTCCGGCCGAGCGAAACGGCGCCCTTTGGGTCAAGATCATCGATCCCGTCGCATTCCCACCACGAATCGAGGACCTGAACATGCCGGCCGGAGCGGTGGACGCGGCCCGCGGGGCGCTCGGGTGGGATACGGGCCTCGTGATCGTGTCCTCGCCGCCTCTTTCCGGGGCCACCTGCACGACCTTCGCGCTGGCGGTTGAGCTGGTGGGACGCGAGAACGCTTTGGCCCTCGTCGAGCCCGCCCGGACGACCGCCATCGAGGAAGTCATCCAGGAGGAGTTCCGCCTCGACCTCCCCGCGAGCCTCGACGACGCCATCACCCGGGCGCTGGAGGCGGGGCCCCGGACGCTGGTCTTGACTGACCCGGCAAGCATCGGCTGGGTCCGCTCGCAGGCGGCCCTGCCTTGCAGGATGCTGGTCATCTGCCGCCTGCAAGCCCGCAGCGTCCCGGACGCCCTGAGGCGACTCGTCGCCGAAGGCTACCCGGCACAGGCCTTCACGCGCCACCCGACATTGGTGATGCATCAAAGGCTTTTCCCGAAACTCTGCCCCTCCTGTTGTATCCGCGCGGACGCCCGGACGGCCCGCGCGGTGGCGGGAGCCGGCGAGAACTCAGAGACGAGCTTCATGCGGCGTGGGCCGGGATGCGACGCGTGCGGCCCCCTGCGCGGCATCCAGGGACAGATCCCGATCGTGCAGACGCTGATCCTGACCAGCGAGGTTCGCCGTGCGCTGGCTGGAGGTTCCACGGAGGATCTCACCCAGGCCTGCCGGCAAGCGGGACTGCCCTCCCTGCGAGACGTGGCCCTGGAAGTTGCCGCGTCCGGGATGATCGACCCGGACGAATTCACCGAGTCGGCCAGGTCAGCTCATAGTGTGACCGCGGGAGGATCCGCTCCCACATCAACTCCTCGATAGCCTTGGGGGCGTCGAAGCGCCGGCAAGTGAACGGGGCCGACCGGATGATCTCCTCGGCGATCGCCTCCCGCCCGACGGGGTCCAGCGCGGGATCGGTCCGAGGCACGGCAAGATCCAGCAGCGCCGTTGCATCCACGGATCCCAGCCCATAGACAAAGGCCCCCTCCTCCTCTCCGAGTGCGACGAAACCGACGTTGTCGACCGCTTCCACCGGAAGCCGTATGAGCAGATCATGATCGAACGGCTGGAACGACATCTCCTGCAGAATGGATGGTGGGCTCTCGGCATCCGGTAGGCTGAAACCCAGAAGTGGTAGCGCGCTGTCGTGGAAGGCCGACAAGAGCACCAGCTCTTCGGGAGTGATCCGATCACCCGGAAGTCGAGAATCGTTGGTCAAGAGGTGCATGAGCGTCCGACGACGATTTTTTTCGCGATGCAGATAGTCGTACAGGTCACAGACACTCTCCGACCAATCATAGCCGAGGCGCGCCATCCGCTGCACCTCGCGCTCGAGCTCGTGGCGGTGCCTACGCAGGCTTTCGGGGACATCGATATGCACGATCCCCAGGACGTTTCGCCCGAGCCGGCGATCACGCATCAGGACGAGATTCGCGATGGCATCCGGCATGAGCGCCGCCACGGATTCCAGGCCATCCAGCGTCCCTTCGCGGCGGACCCGGGCCGGGGCCGCCCGCGGGCCCTCATACTGCACCGTCACATCGGTCGCCCCGGCTCTGGCGAACCCGCGAAGCCACGGATCGCGTCCGAGAGAATGACGATCCATGTATCGCTCCACCTCCTCGGCTTCTTGTTTCGATCGCCGGCCAGGCGCCTTGAACCCTGTCTCCACGACCACCCGTATCCGATCTGCGGTCAGATCGATCACCATGCGATCGTTGATCGCCTTCTCCTCACAGGCCTGCGCCAGCAGGAGGATCACCGCGCCAAGTAGCAGCCAGGGCGGACGATGAACCATCCTCCGCCCTCGCAGCGCGCCGCGAGCCGATGTCGATCCGGGGCCCCTGCTCGCCCGCTTTTCGACATCTCGCGTCATCCACCCTAGAATCGTGCCCAGGAGGGAAACCATGATGCAGCTGCTTCTCTTGAGCAATTCACGCACTCCCGACGGCGGCTTCCTCACGCATGCCGCCGAGCAGATTCACCGGCTATTCGACGGCACCACGCGTCTTCTGTTCATCCCGTTCGCTCTGCACGATCACGAGGAATACACGCGGGTCGTCCGCGAACGCTTCGCCTCCTGCGGCCTCGCGGTCGAGAAACTCGCGGCCGGCCCGGCGGCCTCCGACGCCATCGAGGAGGCCGAGGCGCTGTTCGTCGGGGGAGGCAACACGTTCAGACTTCTGGAGGCCATCCAGCGTTTCCATCTTATCGAACCGATCCGCCGTCGCGCCAGGGCGGGTATGCCGTACCTCGGATCCAGCGCGGGGACGGTCATGGCCGGGCCGACCATCAGGACGACCAATGACATGCCGATCATCCAGCCCGCCTCTTTCAAGGCGCTGGGGCTTGTCCCGTTTCAGATCAACTGCCACTACCTGGAACCCGATCCGCGCTCCCGCCACATGGGCGAGACGCGCGACCAGAGGATCACCGAATTCCTGGAGGAGGACCCCACGCAGGTCATCGGCCTTCGCGAAGGGGCGATGCTCGAGGTCTCCGGTGGCCCCGGCGCGCCACTGGAGGTCCGACTGGCGGGAACGGCGGGCGCCCGCGTCTTCCGGCGTGGCCTCCGACCCACGGAGCACGCTCCCGGCGGCCTTCTGGATCTCCCGGCTGTGTGAGGCTTAGCCGCTGTAATAACGCACGATGGCCCTGACGAGCGCTTCGACGGTCGCCTCCGGAGCAACGACCGTCGGAGTCAATCCCCTCTTGTTCAACGCCTCGGCGGTCACCGGCCCGATGGCGGCCACGTCCAC
>JBHHZN010000119.1:0-7407 GCA_046758155.1 Acidobacteriota bacterium
CCCGGCGGATGATGTCACGAAATCGAGGGCGATCCCTGAGGTAAACTAGCTGTCGATCATCGAAGTAGACGAGGAACCACTCAGATGATCTCTTGAAGTACGCACGCAGAGCCGGGGACCGATCCGAGACGTATGTGATGAGAAAGAAATCGATATCCCACTTGCGGATGTATGCGTCCAGCGTGTCCCGGCCATTGAGGGCCATGACGTATTCCCTGTAAAGCTTCTCCCCGTAGACGTCATTGCGCGAGTCCATCGCCACCTTCACTTCCGGCCACATCGCGTGGATGAGCATGGCGGCGGCGTTGTAGGAGGGAAGACATCGTCCGGTGATATGGTTCCTCACGATGTAGTCGACGGCTCCGACCGGCATGTTGCTGGCGATGCCCATATCCGATTCCCGTTTCGATGGAGGCTGAAACGCGAAGTAATACCCCTTGGTGAGCGTGAAGACCCCCAGCCCCGTCATGAGAATCGCCAGAACCAGGAGAACCCTCGATTCTCTGAAGATACGGGGCTTCTTCGTGGAGCGGCGCATGCGGGCGAGGATCTCGGTGAGGTTATGTCCCAGCGTCGGGAGTCCCACGATCACGGCATCGGTGACGGCCCGGTTGTGCTTCATGGAGAGCGCGAAGAAGGCCGAAGCGATCCCGAGGTGGGTGAATTCGAGTCTGTGAACGTTCGCCGCGATCAGAACGACGGTCACGACGAACCATAGGTCTTGTTGTTTTTCAAGGAGCGTCGGCATGTCGGCCATGCCGGTATTGTAGGTGCCGGCGAATTCGAAAGAGAAGACTATCCAGGCCAGGGTCAGCAGAACGTTCATGGCCCAGATGCCTTCGCGCAGTCCGCCCTTCAGCTCGCTGTGGTCACGGACGAAAAGAAACGATCCGAACAGGACGATGGTCCATGGGATATAGAAGAAAAACATCGAGGAGTGGTTGTACGAAGGGAAGAGGGCCGATTGCCACTCGTAGATGCTTCGCATGAAGAGTTCCTGGCCGGTCAGCTCGAAGGGAAATGTCAGGAGACGGTAGTGGTACGGGTTGACGAGCGCCATGACCAGGCAGGCGAAAGGCAGGGCGAGAACCAGTATCAGATCGCGTCCGGGGAGGGCATCCTGCACGGACAGCCGGCCCCACCGGGCGCGCAGGAATAGGGCCGTCTCGCCCGCGGCCATGAGGCCGAGCAGCAGGATCCCCTGAAAATGGCCGCCGTGCAGGTTGGTCCAGATGGTATGAAGAAAGGGGATCGCGAAAAGCCAGGCGCGGACTCTGCGCCGCCGGTAGCCGAAATAACAGAGCAGATACAAGGCGATGAACAGGTAGGAGAAGATATGCGGGCGTACCAGGAATCTCGCGGATCCGATGTACAGCATCAAGATGAAACAAGGGAACATCATGACAGGAGAGACTCGCAGGAAGTAACACGCGCCGATCAACGCCGCGCATGTGGCGAAGATGATGGCCGATTTGAAGATGATGAGGCCGTTGACGCCGGCGGCGGCGTAGACGAGGTAGCAGAGGACACCGCTGAGCCATTCGTGGGCGACGTAGTCGTGGTCGGAGGCGGTGAAGGAGTACGGGTCCTTGTCGGGCACGTGTCCCGTCTGGAGGATGATCTCGCCGGTCTTGAGGTGAATCCAGATGTCGTTGTTCGACATCTTGAAGATGGTCAGCGTGGCTATCAAGAAGGCCAGTGAGGCAAAGGCCAGGATGAGGGCATAGCGCCGCCCGCCGTCATCATCGAGACGGTTCGGCGCACTCTTGCGCGCAGGGACACCCTTGGTCATCAGGCGCGCGATTCTACCGCAGGGCCGTCGCTTTGACAATGCGGGGGGGGCGCCCGTATACTTCGCTCCATCCTGGAGAAGCGATGTCGCCTGAGCCGCTGAACAAGCCGTCCGATGTGTCGAAAGGCCGCTTTGTGGGCTTTGTGGCCCTGGCGGCCCTCCTGGTGCTTGTCGCTGTCGCGTTTTTCTCCGGGCGCGGCCGCCCTGAACCTTCCCCTTCCAGTGCGAGAGGGCCGGCGGAACCGGGCGCGGTCCGGGCGGGCAACGGTGTGTCGGCATCCCAGACGCGCCCCACGCAGGCATCCGGCCCGGTGGGGGAGGGGGGAGTCGTCCAGGTCCAGCAGAGCATCGTCGCCCTCAGTCCGCAGGCGCGACTTCTTGCGGAGCGATATCGTTGTGTCTGTGGCTGTAATGATGTGCTGGCAACCTGTACCTGCAGCAAGACGCCGGGAAGCCACGAAATGAAGAAGTACCTGCAGCACCTGGTGGATGAGGGCAAGAATCCCGCTGATATCGAGGCGGCGATGACGAATCGGTTCGGCCAGACGGCCCTGCCTTGAACATCACTTCTTGATCCCACCTCCCCACTTGAGCTTTTTGCGCAAGACATCGAAATAGTTGTTCTGGGGTAACTGGATGAGCCGGATCGGGTTGCGTGACTTGCGGATCCTGATGCGATCGCCGGTTCGAAAAGGCGCTCCGACCTGCCCGTCCAGTGTCACGTAAACCTCCCCATGGTTGTGCGCGAGGGACAGATCCACCAGGCTGTCACCCCGGGCCACGATCGGTCTGTTCGTCAAGGTGTGGGGACAGATCGGATTCAGAATCATGCCGTCGACCGACGGGTCGACGATGGGCCCCCCGGCCGAGAGGGAGTAGGCGGTCGATCCGGTGGGTGTTCCGACGATGAGGCCGTCCGCTTGAAAGATCGTGACGAACCGGCCGTTGATCTCGACGCTGATATCGAGGATCCGTGCCAGGGCACTCTTGGCGACAACGACGTCATTGAGGACGTCGTGGCGGGCGATAGGATGATCCCCGCGCAGGATCTCCACGCACAGGCGGATTCTCCGGGTCACCTGGTACTCGCCGCGGAAGATCATCTCGAGGGTCTCACGGAGGGCATCGAGGGGGATCTCCGTCAGGAAGCCCAGACTGCCGAAATTGACGCCGAGCAGGGGGGTGCGGCTGCGGCCGATGTCTCGCGCGACCGACAGCAAGGTGCCGTCGCCTCCGACGACGACGATCATGTCCGTCTCCGTGGCCATCCGGGCCCGCGGGACCCATGGGGCGGTCTTGCCCTGGAGTCTCGCCGTCTGGCGATCCATGACCAGGCCGATCCCTTTCCGTCCAAGCCACCGGGTCAGATCGCGGAGGTTGGCGGCTGCCTTGCGGGGAACGGGCTTGAAGACCAAGCCGATCGTTTCAAACCGGTGCGCTTTCTTCCTCGGTGATCTCGACGGCATGCCGCTTGATCTCCTCTGGCGTCAGCCCTTCGCGCAGGACGTGCAGATGGATGAAATACTCGTAGTTGCCTCCGGCGCCTCTTGGCCTCGACCTGGCCAGGCCCAGAACACCGAACCCGATGGTCCGGGCAAAGCAGCCGATCGCCGCGAGGCTTTCACAACGCAACAATGCGTCACGCACGATGCCGCCGCGGCCCACGTGACCCCGCCCCACCTCGAACTGCGGTTTGGCGAGCGCCAGGACCTGCCCGGGCCTGCCGGGATGATCGCGCAGGAACGGCAGGACCGATGGCAGGATCAAGCGCAAGGAAATGAACGAGACATCGACGGTGGCCAGATCGAAAGGGACGACTCCCTCGGGAAGGTTCGAGGCTGCGAGGTATCGCGCATTGACCCCTTCCAGGACAATGACGCGCGGGTCACGTCGCACCGTCCAGTCGATCTGGCCATGCCCGACGTCAAGCGCCACGACGCGCTTCGCGCCGCGCCGGAGGAGGCAATCGGTGAACCCTCCGGTCGAGGCCCCGATGTCGATGGCCGACAGGTTGCGGATGTCGAGGCCGAAGTGATCCAGCGCGCCGGCCAGCTTGATGCCGCCGCGACTCGCATAGACCCGGTCGGAGGGGGCCACCGAGATCGCGATGTCCTCGGGCACGGGGTGGCCCGGTTTCTCGATGCGCCGTCCCCGGATACTGACGCGGCCGCTCATCACGAGGGCCTGGGCCGCGCGCCGGCTGCGCGCCAGGCCCCGCCGGAGCATGACGACATCCAGACGATCTTTACCCGCTCTTCCTGCGATGGCATGCCTCATTTCTTGCGCGAGAGCACGGCCCGGGCAATGCCGGAGAGGTGCGCGGCACGGGGTCCGAGCGGCGCGATCGCTTCGCAGGCGCTTGCGACCGCCGCACGGGCGCGGCGACGTGATCCCTCGATCCCCCACATGGCCGGGAATGTCGCCTTCTTGGCCCGGGCATCTTTGCCCGGGGACTTGCCGAGGGCCTCGCTGCTGCCTTCCACGTCGAGGATATCATCGACGATCTGAAACGCCAGGCCCAGGTGCCGCCCGTACTCGGCCAGGTGTTCTTCCATCTCACCGGACGCCCCCACCACGATCGCACCCAGCTGGCAGCAGGCACGAATCAGGGCCCCGGTCTTGAGGGAATGGATCCGGTGCAATGTTTCACTGTCGACCGGACGGCCTTCATACTCCAGATCGAGAACCTGCCCGGCGATCATCCCCTCCAGGCCTACGGCGCGGCAGACCGCCGCGATCGCGCGGGCCCGTGCGTCTTGGCTTGGACCGTTGAGATGATGACTCAGGACATGGTAGGCCAGATTCAGCAGAGCGTCGCCCGCGAGGACAGCCATGGCTTCACCGAACCGCACATGGAGAGTCGGGCGCCCTCGCCTGAGGTCGTCGTTGTCGAGAGCCGGAAGATCGTCGTGAATCAGTGAAAACGTGTGCACCATTTCCAGGGCACAGGCAGCCGTGATCAGAGGGGGCGCCGTCGCGCCGCCCGCCCCGCGAGGTTCGGATGAGGAGGCTTCTCCCGCGGCGATGACAAGGAGCGGGCGGATCCGTTTACCAGGGCCGAGAACAGCGTAGCGCATCGCCTCGACCAGATGAGGCGGCGACGAAGCCGGGGCCTCGAGCAAGTCGGAAAGTCGCTCTTGCACATCGTGTCGCGCCCGGCGGACGAATTGATCGAACCCTTCCATCAATCGTTCGCCCCGGATCCTCGTTGTCCGCCGGGATCGAACGGGCTCGCCTCGAGGTCTCCCTTGTCCGTCTTCATGAGGATTTCGATTTTCCGTTGGGCCATATCGAGCTTCTCGCCGCAAAGTCTGGACAGACGGACCCCCTCCTCGAACAACTTGAGAGAATCCTCCAGGGATGTCTCTCCTTCCTCGAGCTTCTTGACGATCGACTCCAGTTTGTCCAGCGCGGCCTCGAATTTCAAATCCTTGGTGTCTTTCTTTTCCTTCGGGTCCTTCTTCATTCGTCTTCTCCCCGGTTCTTGATTCGGCCGTGCGAGGGCTGGCCTTGCCTGGTCCATGACACCCGCGCTCCGAGCCGCCCCCTGGCGAGCCTCACCGTGATCGCCGTGTCAACGGGCACTTCCGATGCCGAGGTGAGGATGCTGCCTGTCTCCTCCTCCTGGCAGATGGCGTACCCGCGCTCCAGGACGGCCAGCGGCGAGAGGCTCCGCAGGAGCGAGACGTAGGATGTCGTCTTCTCTTTCCGGCTCTTCAGCCCGGCCCGCATGGTTCCCCACAGCGTGTCGGACGCGACGGCGAGGCGAGCGCGACGGCGTTGGATCTCGGCCAGCATGTGCCGTGGTCGGAGCCTTTCGCCCAGGATGCCCAGACGCCGCCGACCCTCGCGAATCCGGTCCCGAAGGAGGCGTTCGAGGCGGGCGACCGCATCGTCCGTCCGCTGGCCAAGCTGGATCATCGCGGCCTCAACGCGTGCGAAAGCTCGGCTGTGGGTCAGCTCCTGGACCCGCCCGCGCCAGCCGAGGATACGCAGACGCAGGGACTGTTCCAGGCGCGTGGCGAGTGAGTCGACCCGCTGCAGCAGTTCCTCGCGGCTCTTGACCACGATCTCGGCGGCGGCCGACGGCGTCGCGGCGCGCAGGTCCGCCACGAAATCGGCGATGGTGACGTCGGTTTCATGCCCCACCGCCGAGATCACGGGCAGATGGGAGTCCGCCACCGCGCGCGCGACGCTCTCCTCGTTGAATGGCCACAGATCCTCCATGCTCCCTCCACCGCGGGCCAGGATGATCACATCGAGGGCGTCATCCGGAGTCGTGGTCGCGGCGGCCATGGCATTGAGAGATCGAATGGCCTCGGCGATCTGCGGTGCCGCCCCTTCTCCTTGAACGAGGCACGGGGCGATCAGGATGGACAGGCCGGAGGCCCTGCGCTCCAGGACGCGGAGGATGTCCCGCAGGGCCGCTCCCGAAGGGGAGGTGACGACCCCGACCCGGCGCGGCAGGATGGGGATCGGTTTCTTGCGGGACCGTGCGAAGAGTCCCTCCGCTTCGAGCTTTTTCTTGAGCTGCTCGAAGGCCATTTGCAGCGAGCCCACCCCCAACGGCTCCATCGCCTGGACGATGGCCTGGTAGGTGCCGCGCGCCTCGTACAGGGACAGGCGCGCCCGGACCAGGACCGCCAGGCCGTCGGACGGCCTGAACCGCAGGCGTGAGTTCGCTCCGCGGAACATGACCGCGTTGATTTGGGCGCGGTCGTCCTTGAGGGAGAAGTAATAGTGGCCGGAGGTGTGCGCCTTGAAATTGGAGATCTCCGCCTCGATCCACACATCGGGAAAGGCTTCCTCGACCAGGTTCCTGGCCAGCGCGTTGATCTCGGAGACCTTGAAGGGGCGGTTCCTGGTACCGGCCCGGGGTTTCTCCTTGGTGGGCTCCGGCCCGTCGAAGAATGGTAGGACCTGGTCCTTCATGGGCCCGCCTCCGTGGAGTCCTGGCCGAGCATGAGCCGATGGATCGCGCTGGCCTTGCCGGTATTCTCGTCCACCGCGATCACGACGGCACAGAATCTCGGGTCGCCTTTGGCGGATCGCAGGCGACCCGAGGCATGATGGAGAAAGCGGGCCAGGGAGCCCTGTCGATCCATCCCGATGACCGAATCGTACGGTCCGGTCATGCCGACATCGGTGATGTAGGCGGTGCCGGCGGGAAGGATCCTCTCGTCGGCGGTTTGCACGTGTGTGTGCGTTCCCACGACCGCGCTGACCCGCCCGTCCAGATGCCACCCCATGGCTATCTTTTCGGATGTGGCTTCTCCGTGCATGTCGACGACGACCACGCGGGTCCTCTGCCGCACGTCCCGGACGGCCTCGATCACGGACCGGAAGGGATCGTTGGTCAACGGCATGAAGACGCGACCCATGACGTTGATCACGGCGACGGGAGAACCGCCCGCTGTTTGACCCAGGTACACGCCGCGACCGGGCAGATCCTCCGGGTAGTTGATGGGGCGGAGGAGGCGTGGTTCATGCGGCAGGTAATCACGGATCTGAGCCTTGTCCCATATGTGGTTGCCGGTGGTGATGCAGTCGACACCCCGTTCGAGGATCTCCTCGGCGATCTCGGGGGTGACGCCGAAACCGTCGGCGGCGTTCTC
>JBHHZN010000120.1:0-7349 GCA_046758155.1 Acidobacteriota bacterium
CTTCCGGTTGAGGAAACGCATCCTTTCCGCGGGGCGACGGCGAAAGCGCGAGTCGTGATGCCCCGGCGCCAGGCCACTCGCGCCGGCGTCTTCGCCGCTCTCGCGACCGTGCAGGTGCTCTTCGGACTGCATTACATCGCGGCGAAACACATCCTGACGATCATTCCTCCGCGCGCCTGGGCCACCCTGCGGATCGTTCCCGCCTCGCTACTCCTGCTCGCCGTCGTGGTGTTGACGCGCCGGAAGCTGCCGCGCGCGCCGCGCGACCTCGCCGCGATCGCTTTCTTCTCCATCTTCGGCGTCGTCATCAACCAGGTCTGCTTCGTGGAGGGATTGTCCCGGACGGCAACGTCGCACTCTTCGATCATCAACAGCGCCATTCCGGTCGCCACGCTCCTGATCGCCATCCTGATGCGCTACGAACGGACCGATCTCTTCAAACTCGGCGGCATCGGGCTTTCCCTCGTAGGAGTGGTGATCCTGCTCGCGCGCAGCGGCACGGCCCTGCCGGAGCGGTTTCTGACGGGCGACCTGCTCACCCTGACCAACGCCATGTCGTACTCCTTGTTCCTGGTGATCAGCAAGCCGATCCTCGCCCGCCATAGCAGCCTCGCGGTGACGGCCGAGATGCTGCTGTTCGGCGCCGTGGGGATCACGATGCTCGGCCTGCCCGAGCTCGCGCGCCTGGACCCGTCGGCGGTGCCCTTGTCGGTCTGGGGGGCCGGCCTGTTCGTCGTCCTGTTCGCGACGGTGGGCACGTATGCCCTGAGCGCCTGGGCGCTCAAGCGCGTGGATTCCTCCCACGTGGCGTTGTTCATCTACCTGCAACCGCTGATCGCTTCCCTGCTCGCCGTCGTCTGGCTCCACGAGCCGCTCGGCGCCGAGGCCTACCCCAGCGCCGCCTTCATCTTCGCCGGCCTCGCGCTCAGCACGCGGCGCCGGAGCGCCTGATCCGGGCGAGGCGGACGCGGCCCCTCGAGCGCGCCGGCGGGGATCAGCGCGGCCGCCTCGATCCCCGCGGAGGCCGGAGCCTCCGGCGCGTCGGCCGCTTCGTTTCCATCGTCTTTTTCTGCGCGACCATTTGCCGCACATCGTCACGCAGCTTGCCGGCGTCGTAGACCACGCCGTCCTTGACGGTCCATCGCACGCCCCCGATGCGCTCGACGGCGCCGGTCTCGTCGTTCAGGTGCAAGGCGCCCGTCCCGTAAAGGACCTTGAAGTTCGCCAGGGGATTCTCCGCGACGATGACCAGGTCCGCCTTCTTGCCCACCTCGACGCTGCCGACCTTGTCGGACACGCCGAGCAGCTCCGCCCCGCTGAGCGTCGCCGCCCGGATCACCTCCAGGGGGCTGAAGCCCGCCTCCTGCAACAGCTCGAGTTCGCGGATGTAGGCGAATCCGAACAGCTTGTAGATGAACCCCGCATCGCTGCCGGCGGCGACCCGTCCACCGCGATTCTTGTATTCGTTGATGAACGTCATCCAGAGTCGGTAGTTATTCCGCCACTCGATCTCGTCACGCGTCGACCAGCTGAACCAGTACGAGCCATGCGCTTTCCGGCTCGGCGCGAACCAGCGCGTCAGCGTGGGCCAGGTGTACTGGTCGTGCCACTCGGCGCGCCGCGCGCGCATCAGGTCCCGGTTCGCCTCGTAAATGGTGAACGTGGGCACGATGGTGAATCCGCGCTCGAGCAGGGTCGTCATCACCGACTCCCACTTGTCGCTGCCGGGCCGCGCGGCCTCCTTCCAGAGGCGGCCGGCGTACCGGAACCGATCCTGCTCGTCGTTGTAGTTGTAGTCGGGCGGATAGTCCTGGATCGTCCGGTCCTCGAGCAGCGCCTCCGGCAGGCCGTACCAGTGCTCCATGCTGTCCAGGCCCCAGCCCGACGTGTCGAGCACGTTCACGCGGGTCACGGCAAGCTGCGCGTGATGGCAGGCCGTGCGCAGGCCGTCCCGCTTCGCCTCCTCGATGGCCGTCTTCATGATCGCGGGCGGAGCGCCGAAGAACTTGACGCCGTCGGCTCCTCTCTTGGAGACGGCGTCGATCCACGCGCGGGCCTGCTCGGGCGTCTCGATCACGTTGAGCCGGCTGGTCGTGGGGAAGTACGCGTAGGAAAGGATCCGCGGCGCCGTGATCTCGTCCTTGGCGCTTCGGTCGCGCTGGTTCATCGTCCACCCGAGCCCGTTGAGCGACCCGAGCTCCCGGATGGTCGTGACACCGTGCGCCATCCACAGCTTGTAAACGTATTCAGCCGGCGGCACCTCCCCCATGGTCCCATGAAACGGGGTGGCGATATGGGCGTGCGCATCGACGAAGCCCGGCATCACGTACATCCCGGCGGCGTCGATCTCGTGATCGCCCGCCTGTGGCCTGCGGTCAGGGTCGATCGGGACATGGGGATGACCCACGCTGAGGATCCGCGCGATCCGGTCGCCCTCGATGACGATGTCCATCGGCCCGATGGGCGGCGCGCCGGTGCCGTCAATGAGGGTGGCGCCACGCACGATCAAGCGATCGAAGGGTCCCTCCCCTTCGGCGCGATCGGGGGCGGCCTTCGTGGGGGCAAGCCCGAACCGGGAGCTCAGGAACTGGATCATCTCCTCGCCCGGCTGAGGCGGCTTCTGCGCGGAAGCCGCCCGCGACACCGCCATGCCGGAGAAAACGACGATCAGGAAGAGTACAAGACCACGACCTCGAGCCGAGCTGATCCGTGTCAACGGTGCCTCCCCGTATGTGCGCCCCTGTGCGGCGTTCGACAGCACTGTCCATCCGGCCCACGGTGTCGTTTCCTGGCTCGCGGGCCGAACCACGTCCCTCCGGCGCGCCGGGATACCCCCTCCGGGCGCCGCCTTCCCCATCCCGCACGCGGGGCTCACCCCGCGGAGCGGTCCTTCTCGATCTTCTCGACCTCCTCCACCTTCTCCAGCTCCACGGCCGGGACCGTCTCCGCGGGCAGCTCGAGGACATCGGCGCACGCCTCGGCCGGGAGCCGCTCGACCTCGCGCAGCTTCCTCTGCATGGCCTGCGTGCGTTTGCTGCCCTGCTCGACCGTGCGCGTGGCGAGCTCGAGCTGCCTGTGCAGCTTCGACAGAACGGAACCGAACTTGTCGAACTCCGTCTTGACGGCCGACAGGACCTTCCAGACCTCCCCCGAGCGCTGCTCGATCGCCAGGGCCTGGAATCCCATCCTGAGGCTGGTGAGAAGGGCCGCGAATGTGGTCGGGCCGGTCACGATTATCCGGTACCGTCGCTGCAGCTCCTCCGGCAGGCCGGGCTGGTGAATCACCTCGGCGTAGAGTCCCTCGGTGGGGAGAAACATGATGCCGAAGTCGGTCGTGTCGGGCGGGCAGAGGTACTTCTGGCTGATCGTTTGCGCCGAGGCGCGGATGCTCCGCGCGATGGCGGCGGTGGCGGCGTGGGCGGCCTCGGCATCCGCCTTCTCGACGGCGTCTTGCAACCGGGCGTAATCTTCCTGCGGGAACTTCGAGTCGATCGGAAGCCAGACGCCCGCCTCCGGGCCGCCGTCGCCCGGAAGCCGGATGGCGAACTCGACTCTCTCGGACGCGCCCCGGCGCACCGCGACGTTTCTCGCGTACTGATCCGGGGCCAGCAGGTCCTCGAGCAGCGTGCCCAGCTGGACCTCCCCCCAGGTCCCACGCGTCTTGACGTTGGTCAACACCCTCTTGAGATCGCCGACCCCTTCGGCCAGACTCTTCATCTCGCCCAATCCGCGCTGCACCGCCGCGAGCCGCTCGCTGACGAGCTTGAACGATTCGCCGAGTCTCCTCTCGAGGGTGCCTTGCAGCTTCTCGTCGACCGTCTTGCGCATCTGCTCCAGTTTCCTCTCGTTTCCCTCCTGCAGGAGGCGCAGCTGGGCTTCGACGGTCTCGCGGAGCCTGTCGATCCCCGTCCGGCTCGATTCGGTCAGCTTCTCGAGCCGCTGGGTGACGGTCTCGAGCTGTCCCTTCTGCGCGGCACCCAGCCCCTGCAGCGTCTTCACCATCGTCTCGAGGGCGTCCTTCAGGCCCGCGGCGACCTCCTGGCGCAGGTGCCGGGCGGCTTCGGCCGACTCGTCGCGCCCGGCGCGCAACTCCTCGCGCACCGCCCGCTCGGCGCCGCCGGCCCCGAGGCTTCGCGAGCGCAGCAGCAGGTAGAGCAGGACCAGCGTGAAACCCAGCAAGCAGGCGACGGCGATGGTCGAGGCGCTCATGAGGATCCCCTCTCGTGTGTCCCGATTCTACACGAACCGCGCGATCGATTCGCGCTCCTGTCTCAACGGTTGCCGGACGCCATCGCGCGCGCTTCCGGGAGGCCCCTCAGGCGCATCATGCTCCAGATGCCGAACGCGGGCCCCACGGCCAGCGGGATGAACACACGGTCCCAGCCGAACCACTCGACCATCGGAGGCACGAGACGGATCGTCAGCATCGTCAGGAGGAAGCCGAGGCAGGTCTGGACGGTCAGCGCCGTCCCCACGTAGCGCGCATCGGTCAGCTCGGTCACGGCGGCGCTGAACTGCGCGCTGTCGGCGACCACGGCGAAACCCCAGATCAGACATATGAGCGTGAGGACGGCCGGGTTGCCGAAGAAGAGCCCGACGACCAGGCAGCAGCTACCCGAGACGGCGAGACTCGCGGCGGCCACCGCCGTGCGTCCCAGCCGATCCGCCAGGACACCGGCGAGCAGGCAGCCGGCGCCTCCAACCGCGACCGCTCCGAACCCGGCCAGCCGGGCCGCGCGAGGGCTCCAGCCGGCCGCCTCGTAGCTGGCGATCAGACACAGCGGGACCCATACCCACATGGCGTAAAGCTCCCACATGTGACCGAGGTAGCCGAAGTTGGCCAGCCGCGTCGGCCGGTGGGCCAGTCCCCGGGCCACGAACCGCCAATCGAACGGGGCGGCCCCGGTCAGGTAGGGCCCGCGCCCCACGAAGAGGAACGCGATCACCGCCCCCAGGGCCGCCAGCACGGAGGTCCAATAAAGGATCGCGCGCCAGGGCGGCATCCCGCCGCCCAGGGGCACGGCGTTGAGCAGATGCGGCGAGGCCGAGCCCAGCGTGATCGCGCCCACCAGGATCCCGATGCCGAGCCCTCGATCCCGCCGGCACCAGGTCGACACCAGGTTCATCCCGGGGGGATAGACGCCGGCCAGGAAGAGTCCCGTCAGCGCTCGCAGGACGACCGCCGAGCGGGGACCGACCCACCCGGCCGGGATGGCCGCATTGGCAAGCGCCGCGAGCAACGCGCTCGCCGCGACGAACCGGCTCGGGTCCAGTCGGTCGGCCAGGTTCCAGGTGGCGCTCACGAGCGCTCCGATCACGAAGCCTATCTGAACGCTCATCGTCATCCACGACTGCGCGGCCCCGTCCAGCCGCCATTCGACGGTGAGCTGCGGGACGACGGCCGATGCCGAGAACCACAGCGACATCGACAGGAGCTGCGAGAGGGCGAGCAGAGCCAGGCTCCACCACTTGCGCGATGGCCCCGGCAGCAGTGCCGGCTCGGTCAAATCACTGGAACTCACCGCTGGGCGGTCCCCTTCTGGTCACGGCGATCGGTACGAGACGGTCGGCCGGGCGTTGGTTTCGTGCTGCTGCTCTTCTCGTGCTGCGGCGCCGTCCGAGGCGCAGAGGGATCCGCCCGGCGGCGTCGGCCCCCGCATGCCCCAACAGGAGAACCGGTCCTTCTCATTCCCGGGCCACGCCGGAGCATGCGGAGAGCCCCACCCTCGAAGAGTGATGAGCCGCAGCTCCGCCCGGCACGGGAACCTGAGGAACGGAGCGTCGAAGCGCTCCATGCCGATGCCGCGTGAGACCGACGACACAGCCGAGCCCAACGGCGAGATGGCATCGGTGTACCGGCGCGGAAGGCGCGAAAGAGTCATGATCGGCCCCAGGAAAGGGAGCCGGACCTGCCCCCCATGGGTATGGCCGGCGAGCGACCCATGCCATCCCGGCGGATCCTCCGCGCCACGCCGCCCGCACGCCGGCACGTGGTGATCGCAACAGTACCGCTTGTCGGCGCGCGAGTGTACCATGATAGTCCATGACGGGACCTGCACAGGCTATCCTCGACGTGCTACGCCATCTGCACGTGGAGTTCGAGGTCATCCCCATCGACCCGGCCTTCGCCGACACGATCGCCTTCTGCCAGAAGTACGGTTACCCGCTCGATCGGTCCGCCAACACGATCATCGTGGCATCACGGCGCGAACCGATCCGGTACGCGGCTTGCGTGGTTCTGGCCACGACCCGCCTGGATGTGAACAAGCGTGTCCGCAAGTTGATGGGGGTATCCCGAGCATCGTTCGCCTCGCCCGGACAGATGGAGGCGTTGACAGGCATGCAGGTCGGAGGAGTGACCCCGCTGGCGCTGCCTGAGGATCTGCCTCTTTACGTCGACGAGCGGGTCATGCAGGCGGAATGGATCATCGTCGGAGGCGGCGGCCGGGACAGCAAGATCCGAACCTCGCCGGAGATACTCACCAAGCTGCGCGCGCAGGTCGTCCCCGATCTGGCGATCGCCGGGCCCGTGGACTGAACGCCCTGATCAGTCCAGGGTGAACCCGATCTTGAGCGTCACCTGCCAGTACGCCAGTTTCCCGTTGTCGATGTGGCCTCGTGTCGAGGTCACCTCGAACCACCGCAGGTTGTGGATCGTTTGCGAGGCCCGCTCCAGCGCCTTTTCCACCGCGTCCTCGATGCTGGTCTTGGAGGAACCGGTCAACTCGATCGTCTTGTAGACATGCTCGCTCATCCCGCCATCTCCTTTTGTGCGATGACTAATCCCGCCCGGGCCGACACGGCCCGGGCGATCCGGCCCGATACCCATCCATCGGCGTGCCCCGTTCCCCCGGGGAACGTGAAACGAACCTTCGCGTGCCTCGATCACGAGCAGTGTAGCGCCGCCGGCACTCCCGCACATGGGTGTGTAGCAGAGGTCGAACGGGGCCATCGAGTCCCGGCCGCCTTGAACCGGCAGCCTCGGCGGCTTCACGCGTGCGGGATGCTCCCCGCGGTGCGAGAACGGCCTGCCGGCGGCGCGCGGAAGGCCGACCTGGAGAGAAGGATCACCGGATGACCGGGGATGAGCCTTCGACCGCGTTATTTCTCCCAACTGCGCGATACCACGCAGGAGGGACCGGTCGATCCCACGGGTGAAAAGGCGCAGACCGCGTATCACGGGGGAGAATCCCTCGCCGAAGAGCCCGCTCGGTTGGCACGCGACTTGAAAAGCTTCCGGGCGAGAGGACCGCCATGAGTGAACCGCGAGCCGGCGCGTGCCGGGGGGCACCTTGCGTGATGGTCGTGGAAGATGATCGCCATACGCGGCGCATCAACACCCTGGCCCT
>JBHHZN010000121.1:0-7336 GCA_046758155.1 Acidobacteriota bacterium
CCCCGGCGCCCCCACGACCGCCCCGCCCCCCCCGATGGCCTGCAGGGCGGCCGCCTCGAGGCGGCGGAATTCCTCCTCCCCCTGCCGCGCGAAGATGGCGGCGATCGGAAGCCCCCGCTCGCGCTCGATCTCGCGATCCAGATCGATGAACCGGAAGCCGAGCTCCCTCGCGAGGCATTCTCCAACGGTCGTCTTGCCCGACCCCATGAACCCCACGAGGAAAACGCGCCGGCCCTTTTTCATGCCGCCAGCATACGCTCGCCCGGCAGGGCGTTCAAACGTGGCGATCGGGCGCCGGGTACTCCCGCGCGCGCGCGGCGATGTCCGCCGCCGACATCAGGTCGCCCAGGACCGCCACGGCCGCCGCGCCGACCCTCAGCACCTGCCGCGCTCGCTCCGGATCGATGCCGCCGATGGCCACGATCGGGATGGAGATCGCCGCCGCGGCCCGCCTCACCGCATCGAGCCCCAGCGGCGCCCGCGGCACCGAGGCGTGACGCGTGGCGAAGATCGGCCCCAGCGCCACGTAGTCCACCGGCAGCGCCGCGGCGTGGATGGCCTCCTCGACCGAGTGGGTCGAACACCCCACGAGCGCATCGGCCCCGACGATACGCCGGGCCGCCGCGACCGGCAGGTCCTGCGCGCCCAGGTGCACCCCGGCCGCTCCCGCCATCACCGCGATGTCGGCCCTGTCGTTGACGATCACGCGGGCCCCGAAGACGCCGGCGGCCCGCACGGCGGCCGTCGTTTCGGCCAGCATCGCGGCGCCGCCGAGAGCCTTCTCACGGATCTGGATCCATCGCGCGCCGCCCCGGCACAGCTCCCGTGCCAGCTCGGCGTGCGACCGGCCTCCGGACAGGGCCCGATCGGTGATCGGATAAAGGACGGGGAAAGGCGGCACTAGCGTGTGTGGCGCTCGATGAATCGCGTGGAGAAGTCACCCCTCTGGAAGTCCGGGTCGTTCATGATCCGCAACTGGAGGGGGATCGTCGTCTTGATTCCCTCCACGACCATCACCTCGAGGGACCGCCTCATGCGCGAGATAGCCTCCGCGCGATTGTTGCCGTGGGTGATCAGCTTGGCCACCATGGAGTCGTAATAAGGCGAAATGCGGCATTCGGAGTGAACCGCCGTGTCGACGCGGACCCCGGGCCCGCCGGGCGGATGGTACGAGACGATCTGCCCCGGCGACGGAGCGAACGTGACCGGGTCCTCCGCGTTGACGCGGCATTCGATCGCGTGCCCGCGAAACACGATCTCCTCCTGCTTGAACGACAGCGGCATGCCCGCGGCTATCTTGATCTGCTCCTTGATGAGGTCGATCCCGGTCACCATCTCCGTGACGGCGTGTTCCACCTGGATGCGCGTGTTCATCTCGATGAAGTAGAACCTACCGTCCTGCAGGAGGAATTCCACCGTCCCGGCGTTTTCGTAATTCACCGATCGCGCCGCCGCGCAGGCCGCCGCGGCCATCTTCTCGCGCATCGCTGGTGTCAGCGCCACCGACGGGGATTCCTCCAGGAGCTTCTGGTGCTTGCGCTGGATGGTACACTCCCGCTCGCCCAGGTGCACGATATTGCCTTGGGAGTCGCCGAGGATCTGGAACTCGATGTGCCGCGGTTCGGGCAGGTACTTCTCCAGGTAGACATCGGGCAATTGAAACGCCGCCCTGGCCTCCTCGCGCGCGACCGGGAACAGCCGGCGCAACTCGTCCTCGCCCTCCGCGACCCGCATCCCGCGGCCGCCGCCGCCCCCTGAAGCCTTGATGATCACCGGGTAACCGATATCCCGCGCGACACGAGCCGCCTCGTCCTCGTCCGCCACGGGGCCGTCACTGCCGGGC
Source organism: Acidobacteriota bacterium (assembly GCA_046758155.1). Taxonomy (GTDB): domain Bacteria; phylum Acidobacteriota; class Polarisedimenticolia; order JACPZX01; family DASXTC01; genus JBHHZN01. The sequence goes on from JBHHZN010000121.1 coordinate 1,844, forward strand.
AGGATCGGAACGCCGGACTTGGCCACGACCTCGCGGGCCTTCGTCTTCTCGCCCATCATCGCCAGGACCCCCGGCTTCGGCCCTATGAACGTGATCTTGCACGCCTTGCAGACCTCGGCGAACGCGGTCGATTCCGCCAGAAACCCGTAGCCAGGGTGAACCGCCTCGGCATCCATGATCTCCGCCGCGGCGATGACGGCGCCGATGTTCAGGTACGACTCGCTCGCGCGCGCCGGGCCGATGCAGACATCCTCATCGGCGAAACGCACGTGCAGCGACTCGGAATCGGCCTCCGAATGCACCGCCACCGTCCGGATGCCCAGCTCGCGGCAGGCCCAGATGATGCGCAAGGCGATCTCGCCGCGATTGGCGATCAGAATTTTCTTGAACATCGGTCAGGAGGAGGTCAACCGGATGCGGAAAAGCACCTCACCGTACTCGACCGGCTGCCCGTTGCTCACCGGCACATCCACGATCTCACCGGCGACTTCCGATTCGATCTCGTTCATGAGCTTCATCGCCTCGACGATACAGAGGACCTGCCCCTTCTTCACGATGTCACCGACCTGCGCGTAGGGTCGTGCCGTGGGCTTGGATGCGCGGTAAAACGTTCCTACCATGGGGGATGTCACTTGGAACACATCCGCAGCCTGATCGGCCGCCTCCGCCGTGACCCCCTCGTTCGCCGGCAGCGCGGCCGGGACGGCCGCACCGGTCGCCTGTTCGACCGTCGAGCCGGCCGGCACATTGTTGTTGGAGTTGCTCTGTGCCTTCGCGGCGTTCTTGACGAGCTTCAGCTTGAAGCCCTCCTGCTCCAGCTCGAACTCGATGAAGTTCGACTTGGAAATGAATTCCATCAACTCCTTGATTTCGTTTTTTTCCACCGGTTACTCCAGCGCCCAGGACGTCTTGTCCAACGATGTCAGGACCTGGTGCGTATTCTGCTCGACCACGATCATGTCCTCGATACGCACGCCACCTTCCCCGGCGAGGTAGATCCCGGGCTCGATGGTCAGCACCATGCCCGGTTCGAGCCGCTCCGTCGAGGATGTGCCGACGCGGGGCGCTTCGTGCACCTCGAGTCCCACTCCGTGCCCCGTGCCGTGCCCGAAATGGTCACCGAACCCTTTCTCGCGGATGACCGATCGGGCCGCCTCGTCGACCGATCCGGCCGTGGCGCCCGGCACCACGGCCCGGATCGCGGCCCGCTGGGCCCCCAGGACCGTCTCGTAAAGCTCGCATTCCTTCACGCCGGGCTCACCCGTGTAGATGGTCCGGGTCATGTCGCTATGGTATCCCTCAAACCGCGCTCCGATGTCAAACACCACGAACTCCCCCGCGGCCAGTTTCCTCCCGGAGGCCCTGCCGTGCGGGAGCGAGGAGCGCGGTCCCGAGGCCACGATCAGGTCGAAGGCCACGGCCTCCGCCCCGGCCATCTTCATCCGGAACTCGATCTCCAGGGCGAGGTCCTTCTCCGAGACACCGGGCCGAACCATCGGCAGGGTTCGCTCGAAGGCCTGCGAGGCGATGTCGACCGCCTGCTTGATGAGGGCCAACTCGGAAGGGTCCTTCCGTGCCCGTAGGCGCTCCACCAGCCCCCTGCAGGGTACCAGAACTCCGCCGGCTTTGTCCTGAACCACCCCGCGGAGCCCTTCCCACACATCGTAGCAGATCGCGCCGGCCTCGAAGCCGATTCGACGAACCGCCGCGCGCGTGGCGGCGATCACGGCGGGCGCGCCGCTGGTCACATCGATCTCGAAATCCGGCGACTCGGCCGCGGCCTGCTCGGCGTAGCGGGAGTCGGTGACGAGACCCGCCTCCGATTCCGTGACGCGCAGCGACCCGGCCGACCCGGTGAAACCCGACAGGTACCGGACGTTCTCGAGCTTGCTGACGACCAGCGCCTCGATTTCCACGGAGGAAAACAAGGATCGCAGGTCATCGACTCGGCGGCGGAATCGGCTCATATTCTCTGCTCGTCTCACCGTCGCGTGATGGCCTGAAGCCAGGATGACAGCGCTTCGATCTTGCGACGCCGGAGCTGTACGGCGGGGTTGAGCAGGGGATGCTCGCGCTCGAGCCGGTCCAGTTGCCTGCGGGCCTCGGCATTGTCGGGATCGGCGTCGAGGATCTCCCTGTAGAGCGTCGCGGCCTTGCCGAACATGCCCTGCTGGAGATAGATCCCGGCCAGCGTCGGGGTGGCCAGCGGCGAAGGAGGCTCGGCCCCGGGCGGGGCCTCCTCGCCCGAGGCGATCTTCTCGGGATCCGCCCCCATCTTGCGATAGATCCGCACGATCTGCCGGCGCGCCTCCTCGTCATCGGGCTTGAAGGCGAGTAGCGCCCGGTATCTCTCCAGCGCGGCCCCGAGAAGTCCCTGCTCGAGACAGATCTGCGCCACCACCCGCCTGGCCACGATATTATCGGGTGCTTTCTCGAGGACGAGGGCCATCGTCTCGCGTGCTTGGTCCAGCAACCCCAGGTCGAGGTAGATGCGCCCCAGCAGGACACGCGCGGAGATGTAATCGGGATGCCGGCGGACGCCGTCCGCGCACACGCGCACGGCGTCCTCGAGGCGCCCTTCCTCCACGTAGAGCTTGGCCAGCTCGAGAAACGCGCGCGAAGACGGGCTCCTGTCGAGACGTCGTTCCAGTTCCGAGATCCGCGCGTAATCGGTCAGTGGAGGGTCGGCCATGCGGGATGGGCCTTATGAGAACTGGGTGGCATGGTAATGGAACCCACCCGGCGGATCAACCCTGAAAGAGCGAGCCCCCCCGGGTTGCGCGCCCGGGAGGGCTCGTCGCCTCGTTCCGGTTCACCTCAGGGAGTGTCGACGTAGGAGAGCGCCACGACGGCCTGCGTGCTCAGGATCGGCTCTCCTCCCAGGTCCTGCCCGTGGAACGTGATGCTGCAGGTGTCTGTGCCGATCGCCAGCAAGGCGGCCATGTTCGCTTCCTTGTACGGGCCCGGCGCCAGAAGGATCTGGATATCGTCCGTCGTGGCCGCGGGGATCGTCAAGCTGGTCGGCACGCCCAGGGTCGGACCCGCCAGTTGCAGCGATCCGGACGTGCAGGTGATGTCGAAGCTCATGATCAGAATATCGTTGAACGGTGTCGTCGCCGCCGGGTTGACCGCGACGTTCTTGACCGTCACGGTCACCGTGTCATCCGCCGGAGGTTGCGTCAACAGCGTGTTCGGATCGGTCGAGGGGGACACGTCCGCCTGCACCGACGCAGGGCTGACGCTCTGGACAACAAGTAACGAATCGGACTTGTCCCCATCATCAATGTTGGTTCCATTGCATCCCGAGAGGAAGGCCGCTGCCAGAAGGGCCGTCCCCAGGAATTGGACAATCGATTTTCTGGCCTGAGGCATGAACAGGTTCCTCCCCTAGATGTTCTTCACGATCTTCGGCGTGATGAAGACAAGAAGCTCGGAAGAATCCTTCTTGATGACCCGGTTCTTGAACAACCATCCGAAGAACGGGATCTTCCGCAGTCCGGGGATACCCGTCTCGTTGTCGGACTCCTGGAGCTTGTAGATGCCGCCGATCACTGCCGTGGTACCGGTCCTGACCAAGATCTGCGTATCCACGCTCTCGGTCGAGATACCGGGGACATCGCCGACGCTGACGGTCGACGAGGGCTGATTGTTCTCCACGCGCAGCTTCATGATGACCGTATCCTCGGCCGTGATCTGCGGGGTGACGATGAGACGCAGGGAAGCCGGCACGTACTGCACGTCCACCTCGGTCGCCGTGGTCGTGACGACCGGGATCTGGGTGCCTTGTTCGAGCGTGGCGGGCTGGTTATTCTGCGTGGTGATCTTCGGAGAAGACAGGATCCTCACCCGCCCGTCCGCCTCGAACGCCTGCAGCGCGACGTCCAGCGTCACCGAGTCCAGCACGTTGCCGAGCATCAGCCCGATGGACCCCGCCGACGGGAAGCCCGCCGGCGCCGTGTTCACGTCGGCGGTGAAGTCCACCCGGTGCGGGAACTGGAGGTCCGTCTGGGTCCCCAGCGCCGGTGTGGCGTGGCCCGCCAGCGTCCAGTTGATGCCGATGTCACGCTCGAAGGACCGGAACGCTTCCACGATCCGTGCTTCGATGATCACCTGGGGGGTCTGCGTGTCGATGGCATCGAGGAGTCCCTCGTAGGTTGGCCGGTTCTTCGGGATATCGGTGATGATGATCGTGTTTGTCCGGACGTCCGCGACGATGCGGGCGGTCGTGGAATTCGTGTTGAGCTGTACCTGCCGCAGGATGTTCATGGCCTCCTGCGCCTTCACGTACGAGAGCGTTCTCATGAAGGTCACCGGTTCCACAGCCTGATCCCGGGCGAGCTGCAAGGCCCGCATTTGCGACGCCTCCTCCTGCAGGCGGCTGGTCCTCGCGATACGGATGACGTTGTCCTCCTCCATGGCCTGGAGTCCCTGGTTCTTCAGGATGACCTGGAAAGCTTGATCCCAGGGGACCTGGTTGAGCCGGATGTCCACCTTGCCTGTCACTTCCGGGTCGAGGATCACGTTCATCTTCATGACGTCGGCGAAGAAGAACATGACTTCGCGCAGATCCGCGTCCCGGAAGGAGACCGAGATCTTGTCACCGTGGTACTTCCTCTTCTCGCCAGCGATCGTCTTGCTCTCGAACATGCTGGCGGGCAAGGTCGTCGTCGGGACGGCGGGCGCCCCCGCGGACCCACCCTGCATCGCCGGCTCCGACTGGTCGAACAGGACCACGTTCTTGCCGAGATCACCGAGGCTGCTGGACGCGGGCTCGACATCGGGGATGGGAACGAACTCCGTGGCGCTCGTCTCCTCCTGGACCGGCGTCCCGGGGGCCGGCTTCGGCGAGACCAGGGCCTGCGGGCTGTCGGTCCCGAGGTCGGCAGGCGTCACGGGGGTCGGCTCCGGCGAGACCGGGGCCTGTGGGCTGTTGGTCCCGAGGTCGGCAGGCGTCACGGGGGCCGGCTCCGGCGAGACCGGGGCCTGTGGGCTGTTGGTCCCGAGGTCGGCAGGCGTCACGGGGGCCGGCTCCGGCGAGACCGGGGCCTGTGGGCTGTTGGTCCCGAGGTCGGCAGGCAGTTTCCCCCCCTCGAAATGCACGATGACGGAGTCGTCGGTGCTCTCCACCCGGTACTGCTCCGGCCGGGAGAGATCGAACACGACGCGGGTCACCCTGTCGGGACGCGAGCGAAACTGCGACACACGGATGGCCTCCAGGCCCGGCCCATGGACGGGGATCTCGCGCACCTGGACTCCGTTGATGACGTCTTTGAAATCGAAAACCAGCCGGTAGGGATCCGTGAGCTCGAATGATTCATATTCCAGCGCCCCATCGCCGTCGATCGTCACGATCGGGGACTCCTCGGGCCCCTCGAGCTGAATCCCGGTGACCTGTGACGCCGGGTCGAGAACGGGCGTGAAAGCGGCCGGGGCGTCGCCGGGCTCGGGCGGAGCCTGTGGCGCCGGAGCGAAATCAGGCGCGGCAGTCTCCGG
>JBHHZN010000122.1:0-7302 GCA_046758155.1 Acidobacteriota bacterium
CAGGCGAACATGGCGGTTTACTTCACGGCCTGCTCGCCCGGGGACACCATCCTCGGGATGAACCTCTCGGACGGCGGCCATCTCACGCACGGCCACCCGCTGAACTTCTCGGGAACGATGTACAACGTCGTGGGCTACGGGCTGCGCCGAGAGACCGAGACGATCGACTACGACCAGATGGAGCAGATGGCGCGCGTGCATCGGCCTCGCCTGATCGTGGCGGGCGCCAGCGCCTACTCGCGCGCCATCGACTTCGCCCGCGTGCGGCGCATCGCCGACGCGGTCGGCGCCCTGGTCCTGGCCGACATCGCCCACATCGCCGGCCCGATCGCCGCGGGACTGCACGAGAGCCCGCTGGACACGGCGGACTTCGTCACGACCACGACGCACAAGACGCTGCGCGGGCCGCGGGGCGGCGTGGTTTTCTGCCGCCGGGAGCGCGCCAAGGACCTGGACCGGAAGCTCTTCCCCGGCATCCAGGGGGGACCTCTCATGCACGTCATCGCCGCCAAGGCGGTCTGCTTCCAGGAGGCCCTGCTGCCGTTGTTCAAGCAGTACCAGAAACGCGTCCTGAACAACGCGCGGGTTCTGTCCGAGCAACTGGCGGCCAGGGGGATGCGGATCGTCTCCGGAGGCACCGACAATCACATGTTTCTCGTGGACGTGGCGGCGGTGGGCTGCACGGGCAAGGCCGCCGAGGAGGCTCTCGAACGGGCCAGCATCACGGTGAACAAGAACGCGATTCCGTTCGACACGCGCCCACCGCTCGACCCGAGCGGCATCCGGATCGGCACGCCGGCCGTGACGACGCGGGGTATGGGCCCGGACGAAATGGAGAGAATCGCCGAATGGATCGCGGGCGCGCTCGAGGCCGTCCGCTCCAAGCGCGAGCAGGCCGTCCTTGCCGCCATCGGCCAGGAGGTGAAGAAGCTTTGCCTGAAACACCCCCTGCCATACCGGACGATCCGGCCGGAGACCTCGATGAGCCGCTCGCGATGACCTCCTCTGTTTGCCGGAATGTGTTCGACGAGGGGGGCCTCCTGTCGTCGACTTACCCCGGCTACGAGCGGCGGCCCGGACAGATCCGGATGAGCCAGGCCGTGGCCGAGGCGATCGCCGGCTCGCACCATCTCCTGATGGAAGCCCCCACCGGCACGGGCAAGACCTTCGCCTACCTGGTACCGGCCATCGAATCGGGCCGGCGGGTCGTCATCTCCACCGGCACCAAGAACTTGCAGGAACAGCTATTCTTCAAGGATCTGCCGATCCTCGAGCGCGCCATGCAGCGCGAGATCCCCGCCGCGTACATGAAGGGGCGGGACAATTACCTGTGCATCAAGCGACTGCGCGACCACGCGGCCGCCCCACCCCTGGATCCGGATGGGCTGGAGGATCCGACGCAGATGGTGCTCGCCTGGAGTCGAAGGACCGTGACCGGCGACCGCGCGGAGCTGGCCGACCTTCCCGAGGACTCGCGCTTCTGGCACCGCGTCAACGCCCGCGCGGACACCTGCCTCGGACAGCGCTGCCCCGACTTCGAACCGTGTTTTCTGACGCAGATGCGGCGCCGCGCCGCGGAATCGCTCGTGCTCGTCGTGAACCACCATCTCCTGATGGCCGACCTCGTCCTGAAGGACCACGCTTTCGGGCAGGTCATCCCCGGATACTCGGTCCTGATACTGGACGAGGCCCACGTGCTCGAGGACGTTGCGACCGCTCACCTGGGACGAGCGATCTCGTCGCATCAGGTCGCCGAGCTGGCCGGTGAGATGGAGCGGGCGTTCGACGACGCCGCGTTGCGCCGCCGTGCCGATGCGCTGCGGCGATCCGCCAAGGAGTTCTTCGCCCTGATCGGCCGCGATGGCGATGCCGCCCGCGATGCCGGTCGATTCCCGCTGGACCCGTTGCGACGAGACGATCTCTGGCTGGCCCGCGGGACCGCGCTGCAGGAGATGCTCGGGCGGTGCGAGCAGACGCTGCGGGAAAAGGGGGACGCGGATGAAGTCGGCACGCTGGCCACGCGGGCGGTCGAGCAGATCGCCACCCTCGGTCTCATCCTGCGGCCCGAGGAGGAGGCCCCCTTCGGCGGTGCCGGATCGATGGTGACCTGGGGGGAAGTCCGCGGGCGAGGCGTGACGCTGCGCGCCTCGCCGATCGATGTCTCCGGGCCGCTGCGCCAGATGCTGTTTCAACGCCTGTCCACGGTTGTCTTGACGTCGGCCACCCTGGCCATCGAGGGGTCGTTCGACTTCGTCCGCGAGCGCCTCGGGATAGACGCGGCCGAGGAGCTGATCCTCGACTCGCCGTTCGACCTGGCTCGCCAGGCCGTCCTGTACATTCCCCGGGCTTTTCCCGAGCCGCGCCACGAGTCCTTCATGCCACGTTTCATCGAGCAGGTCCGGCTCTTGATCGCCATGACCTCCGGCCGCGCCTTCCTGTTGTTCACGTCGTTTCACAACTTGCGGCGCGCTCGCGAGGCCCTCACGGGCAGTCTGCCGTACCCGGTGCTCGTGCAGGGAGAGGCCTCCAGGAGAGCGCTGCTCGAGAGGTTCCGCACGACCGATCACGCCGTCCTGCTCGCAACCGCCTCCTTCTGGCACGGCGTGGACGTGCAAGGCGACGCGCTCAGCCTCGTGGTGATCGACAAGCTCCCGTTCGACGTGCCGAGCGATCCGATCGTGTCCGCCAGGATCGAGGCCGTCCGTCGCGAAGGCGGGGAGCCGTTCACCGGCTACCAGGTTCCCGCCGCGGTGATCGATCTCAAGCAAGGACTCGGCCGCCTCATCCGGAGCCGCCGGGATCGGGGGATCCTCGCGGTGCTCGACGTGCGGCTCCTGACAAGACCCTACGGCCGAATTTTCCTCAACAGCCTTCCCCCTTACCCGATCGTCCATGACCTCGAAGACGTCGCAAAATTCTTCGCCGCGAACTGAACGGCCCTATCAATGGGTCGCGACCCCGGATCACCTCGAGCGGGCGGTGGCCGACCTCACCTCGGAAACCCTCGTCGCCGTGGACACCGAGTCGGACTCCTTCCACCACTACCGGGAACGAGTCTGCCTGATACAGATCTCCACCAGCGAAAACGACTACATCATAGACCCGCTCGCCTTGACCGATCTGTCGGTGATGCGCGATCTGTTCGCCGATCCCGGTCGAGAATGGATCATCAACGGCGCCGACTACGATGTCGTCTGCCTCAAGCGAGATTTCAACATCCACTTCGGGCGCATCTTCGACACGGTCGTGGCGGCCCAGCTTCTGGGTTACCCGGCCACCGGACTCGCGGCCATGCTGAAGCGGCACTTCGGTCTGAAGGTCAGCAAGACATACCAGCGCGACGAATGGTTCCGCCGGCCGCTGGCTCCCGACCAGATCCAGTACGCCCTCACCGACACCCGCTACCTCATCCGCCTGCGTACCATCCTCAAGAAGGCGCTTGAAAGAGCCGGCCGGCTCGCCTGGGCGGAGGAGGAGTTCGCCGCCTTGGTGCTGCGCGAGTGGACGCGCGAGCCGTTCGAGCCGGAGGATTTCTGGAAGATCAAGGGAGCCGGCAAACTCTCGCCCCGCGAGCAGGTCATCCTGCGCGAGCTCGCCGTCATGCGGGACCGCCGGGCCCGGCAGGCCAACAGGCCCCCCTTCAAGGTCACCTCCGATGCCGTCCTCCTGGCGCTGGCGCGGTTGAAGCCGACAAGGCCGGAGGCCCTCAGGAACGTGCGCGGCCTCTCGCCGCTCATGATACGGCGCATGGGGAGAGAGCTCCTGGAGGCGGTCGGTCGCGGCCTGACCGCCGAGGAACCGCCCCCGCCCTCCCGCGCCCGCGCCCGCGCCCGGCGACCCCAACACGATCCGGGCGCCGGCAGACGCCTGGAGCTTCTCAGGGAGTGGAGGAAACACAAGGCGGCGGAACTCTCCCTGGATACCGGCGTGCTCACTCCTCTATCGACTCTTCAGGCGGTGGCCCGCGCCAACCCCAAGACCATCGAGGAGATGGCCCGGATACCGAACCTGAGCCGCTGGCGCGTGCGGGAGTTCGGCGCCAACTGGATCAAGGTGATAGGTGCGGTCAGGTGAGCTTGCGTGCGATCGATTTCGCCTGCGTGAACAGCAGAAGGTAGTCCCGCCCCCCGGCTTTCGAATCGGTCCCCGACATGTTGAACCCGCCGAACGGCTGGACTCCGACCAGAGCCCCCGTGCATTTGCGGTTGATGTAGAGGTTGCCGACGCGGAACTCCTCTTTCGCCCGCTCGAGCCGTTCCTCCGAGCGCGTGTACACCGCGCCGGTCAGACCGTAAATGCTGTCGTTGGCGATCCGGAGTCCCTCGTCGAAATCACGGCACTTGATGACCGCCAGGACCGGGCCGAAGATCTCCTCCTGGGCGATGCGCGCCTTCGAGTCGACGTCGGCGATGATCGTGGGTTGAATGAACCAGCCCTCGGACGATCCCGGCTCCCCACCGGCGATGACACGGCCTTCCGAGCGGCCGACCTCGATGTAACCCATGATCGACTTGAAGGCGCGTTCGTTCACCACGGGGCCGATGGTGTTGTCCGGATCCGTTGTCGGTCCGACCTTCAAGGATCGCGTCCGGGCGACGAGCTTTTCGAGAAACGCGTCGTAAACCGCCTCGTCCACGATCGCGCGCGAGCAGGCGGAACACTTCTGCCCCTGGTAACCGAAAGCGGACACCGCCACACCCTCGACCGCGGCGTCCAGATCCGCGTCGTCTGCGACCAGGATCGGGTCCTTGCCGCCCATCTCGAGAATCGCCCGCTTGATCCAGATCTGCCCCGGCACGACCCTGGCGGCTTTCTCGTTGATTCCCAGCCCCACCGCCTTGGACCCGGTGAAGGCCACGAACCGTGTCTTGGGATGCGACACGAGCTGTTCGCCCACCCCGCCGCCGGGCCCGGTGAGGAAATTCACGACGCCAGGCGGCACACCGGCCTCCTCGAGCACCTCCATGAACTTGTACGCGATCGCGGGCGCGTCGCTGGAGGGTTTCAGCAGGACCGTGTTGCCCGCCACGATGGAGGCCGCGGTCATGCCGCACAGGATCGCCAGCGGAAAATTCCACGGCGGGATCACGATCCCCACCCCAAGGGGGATGTAGATCAATTCGTTGTGTTCGCCGGCGATCTGCGTCAATGGCTGATCCGCCGCGAGGCGGAGCATTTCCCGGCCGTAGAACTCGCAGAAGTCGATGGCCTCGGCCACGTCGGCGTCCGCCTCGACCCAGGACTTGCCCACCTCGCAGATCATCCAGGCGGCCAGCTCCACCTTGCGACGTCGCATCACCGCGGCGGCCTTGAACAGAAGATCCGAGCGCTTGGAGGGATCCACTTTCTTCCACCCCTCGAACGTCTCCAGGGCCACCTTCATCGCCTCCTCGACCTGCTGGGGCGTCGTCTTGCAGAAGTAGCCGATGACTTCGTTCTTGCGCGCCGGGTCATGGGTCGAGAAGTATTCCGTTGAACTGTACCGTTCACCGCCGAGGATGAGCTGGTATCGCTTGCCGAACTGGCTGTGAACCTGCTTGACCGCCTCGCGCATGGCGCGGCCGTTCTCCTCGCGTGAGAAGTCGGTCAACGGCTCGTTCGAGAATGGGGTCGGTGGGGTGGAACTCTCGGGCATGAGTGATCTCCTGAAACGAGGGTTCGACAAGATTTTACCACATGCCCCCGACGATTATTCCCACCGCCCCACGACCGGCCATGCACGAGCCGAGAAACTCCCGACTCGCGATACAAGGACACTTCAGGACCCCTCTCAGCCCCGCGTGCCGAATCGGTGCCCGGGTCACGCCGCCGCCGGCGAGCGCACGGCGGGGCCGAGCCCCGCCAGGCACGGCCACGAGGTGAAGGCCCGGCGCTGCCTGGAGACATTTGCGAGTCGTCACACTAGAATACCCACCACCCGGAGGCACGCTTTGAGCACGCGCACCGTTTACCTGGTCGACGGCACGTACAACATCTTTCGCGCCTATCACGCCCTCCCGAGGTTCTCCACGAAGAAGGGCCTCCCCACCAACGCCGTGTTCGGCTTCGCACAGATCCTGCGTAAGCTGATCGTCGACGAAAACCCCACGCACCTGTGCGTCGCCTTCGACACCGCCGCCCCGACCTTCCGCCACGAGCAATTCGAGCAGTACAAGGCCAACCGTCCCCCTCCGCCCGAAGACCTGATCGTCCAGTTTCCGTACGCGCGGCGCGTTTGCGAGGCCCTCGGAGTGCCGATCATCGAGAAGGAGGGCTACGAGGCGGACGACCTGCTGGCGACGATCGCCGAAGCGGCGAAAGCCCGGGGATTCTCGGTCGTCATCGTCACCTCCGACAAGGATCTCTTCCAGCTCGTCGACGACCAAGTCCGGATCCTCAACCCCGGCAAGGACGACATGCTGATGGATGCCGCGAAGGTGGAGGAAGTCTTCGGCGTCCCCCCGAACCGCGTGATCGAGGTTCTCGCCCTGTCGGGGGATACATCCGACAACATCCCCGGCGTGCCCGGCATCGGCGAGAAGGGCGCCAAGGAGATCATCCGGCGCTACGGCACGATCGAGGAGGCGTTCCGGCACGCCGATGAGATGAAACGCAAGACGTACCGGGAAGGGCTCAAGAACCACCTCGACAAGGCTATCAGTTCCCGGCAACTCGTCACGATCCGTCGCGATGTCCCGATCGACATCGACATCGATGCGTTGATCCACCGGCCCCCCGACGCAAGAGCCGCCTACGCCCTGTTTTCCGAGCTCGAGTTCTCCGACTACCAGCAGGAGTTCGCACCCCGCCGCGCGGAGCGCCAGGAGACGTACCGGGTCATCCTGGGCGCCGAGGATCTCGACGCCGTTCTCGGGCGCGTGCGCGAGGACGGCATCCTCTCGATCGACCTCGAGACCGACAACATCGACCCGATCCGCGCCGCGACCGTGGGCGTGGCTCTGAGCAGCCGGGCAGGAGAGGGTTGCTACATCCCCGTCGGACATTCGTATCCCGGCGCGCCGCGCCAGCTCGGCCTGGACGAGGTCGTCCGGCGGCTTGAACCGCTGCTCACCGACGAGAACCTGCCCAAAGTCGGCCAGAACATCAAGTACGAGCTGATCCTGTTCCGCCGGCACGGCGTGAACATCACACCGATCGCCTTCGATACGATGATCGCCTCGTACCTGATCGATCCCGGGCGCCGCCTGCACAACCTGGACGCCCTGGCCCTCGACTACCTGGACTACCGGACCATCCGTTACAAGGAGGTGGCCGGGTCGGGCCGCGGCGAGGTGACGCTGGATCAGGTGGACGTGCAGAAGG
>JBHHZN010000123.1:0-7294 GCA_046758155.1 Acidobacteriota bacterium
GAGACCGATAACTGCATTCGCTCCGAGTGCTTCGACCTGGCCCTTGAGATCGAAGATAGCAAGGCGGGCACCGACCCTTAACTCGTTCTCATAGGCAGTCACCCGCCCGCCAAAGATGTCGCCCAGCGCAGCGCTGATGTCTTTAAACACATGAATGCCCATGATGACCTGGGCCGTGACGATACCCATACAGGAAGAGGTTTTATAGCCTGGAATTTCGCCTGTCGTTGAGGTTTGAATGTAGTCATATCTGGCCGCCTCTTTTTTCAGCTCCTTATCTCTCTCCGTTTGTCCCTCGACCTTGTATCGCTCAGACTCCTCGAACGATGTTCCGCAAGCTCTACATTTGGGCTTGCCGGCTGAGTTTTGCACACCGCATGAACATTCCCATGGCCCCGAGGTCATGTCCTATCCTCCCCCTATTGCTTGTGACCAAGGTGGACTTTGATCCGGATGGCGACACGGACGAGGAGAAAGAGGTCCCGATGGCGCTGATCCATTGAGAGCTGGGCGAGCATCCGGTCTAGATCTGTCCATTTTATAAGACTCCCCGCGCCGCCGCCACCCCTATCTTCGAATCGACCGTTTCTCCTTTCTCGCCGGCGGAGCCCTCACCTCAACGAGGCGAGGGAGGCCGAGGGCTTCCAGGAACGCCTGAATGTTGCCCTTGATTGCGGAAGCCTTTTCAGGGTCACCCGAATTAAGGATATTGACCAAGCCCAAGAGCCACGGAACGAGGGTGGGGTCGTTTCTGGCTGCCATCTCGAGCTCATAGAGATCAGGCGACAACCTATATATGGGGTCCGGCTCAGCAATGCGCTGAGACGCCGCCCCCTCTTCGCCCGTAAGCACCCATCCCGGGTCAACATTATATGTGCGGCAGAATCGCAGAAGGGCGCGTTCAGAGATCGCCCCTCGCGTCTTCATGGTCGTGATCGATTGTGGGCGGATTCCAAGCACGCGCGCCAGTCCGGATAAGCTGGTTACAGATGCAACCCCCATCATGCGATCTAGGGCGGCGTCCACAGCTCCGGCAGGAGACACAAGGATATCCTTATTTTTCCCTTGACAAGTCATAAGGGTAGCCTTAACATGGCTAATAGCAATTAACCGCATGCAGGATACTCTAAATGTCGAGACCGACAAACATCATTATTCGGGTCGATCCGAAGACACCCAATGGCCTACGTGCAGCCCTGATAGCCAGATACGGGATTCGCTGGCAAAAGGCGCTCATCAAAAAGACCGGCATAAGATGCAACCCCAGCCTGATCTCCAATGTCGTCGCCGGCAGATACAAAAGCCGAAGGGTTGAGATAGTGATTGCTCGGGCGCTCGACCTGGAGCCCGAGGATATCTGGACGAGAGCTGCTTAGGAGGATGGTTGCCATGGCGACCATCCTCTCTTTTTTTGTGCCCGCGAGGGAAGTAGAACCTGGGCCCCGAATTTCGGCGAGGACGTAAATGACGCATTCATCGATGCACGAGGCCATCCGGACCACGATCACCGAATCCGAAGCCCCGCCCAAGTCCATCGCGACCGATATCGGGATCCCGTACGCCACCCTGATGAGCTACTCCTATGAGCCCGGGGAAAACGACGGCGCGAGGGGGCTGCCGGCCCGCTTGATCGTCCCGCTGATCAAGGCAAGCGGCAACACCGCCATCCTCGATTTCCTCGAGGCGGCGGTCGGCCGCATCGCCTTTGACATCCCGCGGCCTGACGCCCCGCCCGAGCTGGCTATCAAGTCGGCAGGACTGATCGCGAAAGAGGCGGGCGAGGTCATCGAGACAATTGCCGACGCCATCCTCGACGGGCGGATCACCAAGGCTGAAGCCCATCGGATCCAACGGGAGGCCAAGGACGCGATCCGGGAGCTGGCCCGGGCCCTGGCCGTCGTCGATCGGGTGATGGTGGCTAAAAGATGAGTGGGCCGGGGAAACACATCAAGGCGGCGGAAGCAGCGAGGCTGCTTGGCATCCTACCTCGAGAGGTGAGAAAGAAGATCAAGCGCGGTCAGCTGCGCGGGCACCTGGTCAGCTGTGACGGTCGCGCCGGCAAGCGGATGATGGTCGACCTCGCGAGCCTGCCCGTCGAGGCCCAGCAGCGACACCAGGAACACCAGGCATCCGCAGCCGCCGCGCATACCCCCAAAGAGAGCCCACAGGTTGACCTCTGGGCGTCTGTCTCGCAAAAAGAAAGGGAGGCGGCGGTGCGGCGCGAGCAGACCCTGAAAACCTGGCGCCACTATCTCGCCGCTCACGACACCGGCCGCAACCAGACAGCGCTTACCAATGAGTTTCTGGCACAGCTGGGCCAGGACCGGCCGTCTCGCGCCACATTATATATATGGGATGCGCGCTATAGGGCCGACGGCCTGGCCGGACTGTTGCCTCGCTGGTATGGCGGCGCCGAGTCAAGCCTATCCCCCTGGGCCAAAGACCGATTCAACCAGCTCTACCTGGACCAGCGAAAACGATCCGCCAGGATCTGTTTCGAGGTCGTCGTCGCCGAGGCCAAGGACCACGGCGAGCGTGTCCCGGGCTATTCCGCCTTCCTCGCCCACACCAAGTCGATTCCGGACGCTGTCAAGGTCCTCTATCGCGAGGGCCAGCGAGCGTATCGGGCCAAGGTCGAGCCTCCGATTACGCGAGACCACACGACCTACCGGGTGAACGAGGAATGGCACGCCGATCATTGCCAGCTCGACGTGTTTGCAGTCGGCCGATCCGGCAAGATCTGTCGCCCGTGGAAAACCGAGTGGTTCGATCTCCGCTCGCGCCGGATCGTGGCATCCGTCATCAGCGAGGGGCCTCCGAACGTCGAGGTCGTCCTCTATTCCTTGGGCATAGCGATCAAGCGACATGGCGTGCCGGAATGGGTGCGCTTCGACAACGGCCGCGACTTCAAGGCGCTGAGCGTCTCCGGCCGAGGCCGCTGGTGGAAACTCGAGCTGAGCCGGGCCGAGCAGGACCGTATGCACGGCGCACTCCGCCTGCTCGGCATCTCGGTCTCGTTCACGACGCCCAAGAATCCCCGCTCGCACGGCGGCCTCGAGCGGAAGTTCCGCACGGACCGGCAGCGGTTTGACTGCAACATCTCGACCTGGTGTGGCGAGAGCCCCAAGGTGCGGCCGGAGGACATCAAGGACCGGATGCGCAGCGGCATCCCGACCGTGACCGAGCTCCAGGACCTGAACCGGGCATACCTCGAAAAGGACTATAACGAGCGCCAGCACGGCGGCCAGGGGATGGACCGGCACAGCCCGCGTGAAGTGTACGAAGCACACCTCGCCTCCAAGCGGACCGTCGCCGAGGCCGAGCTGCGCCTTTGTCTGTGGAAATCGACGAACCCGCTTGTCATTCATAAGACCGGGGTCCAGCTCTTCGGCCGATGGTACCGGTGGGACGGCTACACCATGCGCCTGGGTGCCCGGGTCTATGCCCGCTACGATCCGGAGCAGCTCGGGCGGATCTGGCTCTTTGACGAGCACGACCGCGAGATCGGCCCCGCCGAATGCACACACCTGATGGCGGCCGGCGCGACCGAGAAAGACTGGCGCGAGGTCAAGCGCCAGAAGCGCCTCGAGCGCAAGCTCGCGATCGACTACGCCAACCTGCGCAAGGCGACCCGCGACGAACCGGACCCCTGGCGCCGACATCTCGACGAGAAACCGGACCCGCCGCCCGATAAACACCCGCAGGTGATCGAGCCGATCCGCACCCCGCTCCGTGCCGCGGCCAAGCGCGTCGCGGCCGCAGCGGCCGCCGATACGCAGACCGGAGACGGCAGACCGGAGACGGACATCGACGCGATCCCCCGACGCCGCGCGGTCGGTGAGGTCCCGGGATGGATGGAATCGCTTTCATCGGAGACACGAGATCCGTTTGAACCTGACCCCGACTGCCGGAGGAAACGACGATGTCTGAAGCCGCACGAAAAGCGCCACCACAGCCCGAGCAAGACCCTGGCGCGGCTCGGGCCCGGCGAGTGCCCGCGCACCTCAAGATCCAGGACGACGTCACCTGGCTCGGCTCGTACCTCGACGAGTCCAAGGTCACCAAGGCCGACATGGCCGACCAGCTCCAGATCGACCGCTCGACCCTCTCCAAGGTCCTGAGCGGCACCTATAAGGCCGAGGATCTGACCCCGATGCTCCAGCGCATCCGGGCGTTCCGGATCAAGGTCGAAGGACCCGAAGGGGTCAGCGCCGTCATCGGTTTTCGCGAGACGCGCACCGTCCGCTCGATCCTCCAGGCCTACACCAAGGCGCGGCTCGACGGCGAGATGGTGATCCTCGTCGGCGAAGGGGGCGAGGGCAAGACCTGGGCCTTTCGCGAGATCATCCGCCGCGCGAATCAGCACGGCCAACCCCCCCCGGTCTACCTCTCGTGCAACGTCTTTACCAGCGCCTACGCCCTGACCTTACGCCTCGCCCAGGAGCTCGGCGTCGGCCGCAAAGAGACGGCCGACTGGACTGCGACGCAGGTGGCCGAAAAGCTCCGATATCACCCGCGCGTCCTCATCATCGACGAGATCAACTACGTCCAGCGCAAGGCGGCCGATATCCTGCGCTGGCTGCGCGACGAGACCGCGGTCGGCATCATGATGGCCGGCAACGCCGCCCTCGACGGCGGCCCCCGCACCCGCGGCGGCCTCTTGTGGGACATCGTGACCCATCATCCCGACGTCGAGCCGATCGTCTCGCGCGCCCGCATCCTCGAGATGCCCGGCATCTTTCCGGACGAGGTCGAGGCGATCGCCACCGACGTCCTGGGTGGCTTTTCGTCGAACGGCACGGAACGACTGATCCAGCGGGTCGGCTACTCGATCCGGATGCTGACCCGCATGATCCACGAGCTGCGCGAGCTGCACAAGGGTCGCCCGGGCTCCATCGGCGCGACGATGGTGGACGAGGCGTGGAGCCGGCTGTATTCGAAACGGGGACGCTGATGGATGCGCGTGAGCTGATCAGGGCGATCGCCAAGGACTGCGGCGCGCCGCACGACATCGTGCGCGACGTCGTGGCTTCATTCGCGGAACGGGTGGTCGAGGCCCTGGCCGCCGGCCAGGCGGTGCCCGTGCAGGGCCTCGGCCACCTCGTCCCCCGGACCTGGCATAAAGACGGCCATCCGCACGCCTCGATCCTCTGCTTTCCCGAGCAGCCGGTCCGCGATCGCCTGCTCGACCTGGCCGCGAAAGTTCACCGCGGCGTGCGGCCGGCGGGCACCGATGTGCCGAACCGGACCGCGATGGCCAAGGCGACGGGCCAGCCCAAGGAAGGCAGAGACCGGGCGAGAGTCGAGAGTCGAGCGTCGAGGGCGAAAAGCCGGGAGGGGAAGCGATGAATGGGGAGATTCACATTGTCTGCGAGAAATGCGGCGAGGCAGTGATCGGCCTCCGGGATCTCGCGCGCCTGGTCAAGACCACGATGGAGCTTGAGGCGAACAAGGGCGCCCATACTCCCCCTGCTCATTTCGGCGAACGTAGGGTGATGCCAACGAGCCCGAGGCCAGATCCGGACTGACGGAGCGACGACCGTGGAGAGCTACCTGTTTACATACGATGTGGGAAAGGGCGAAGAGACAGAGGTCATCGAGGGACAGGATGATTGGGCCTGCATCCGGACCTTTGCCGCGAAACATCCCTTCGGCAAGCTGATCCGGATCGAGAGACACTTCGAAACGGCCTCGGTCTGGCGAGAGCTGGAGGTCCGCGGAATGGACCCGGCCCCATGACCGGTCGTGGCTCTTATCACCAGGCCCCGTCGATGTGGGCGCCCGGGTTCGGACTTTACATTATCCAGTGGACGCGACGGCAGCATGGCCTTCAGGCCTCGGTGGCGACCATGAACTGGATCGCGGCGGCCGTCCTGATCGATTGTCGAGTGAGGCACTATGAGCAGCGCAAACTTATCCCGTTCCCGACAAACCCCTGCGAGTTCGTCGTCAATTAAACCGTGCCTCGCTTGCAGGGAACGACCCGTCTCCCCTGGCTATAGTGTCGTTGCGGTGTGCCATAGATGCATCACGCGCCGCCGTCGAAAACCCGGCCGTGCTCCCTGCGTCGATTGCCGGCTCCGGCCCGAGGCGCCCGGAAAGTCCTACCGGTGCCTCGACTGCCACCCGGCCTATCGCGCACGAAGAACGGCGGCACTGAGGAACGCAGCCCGCGCTACACAGAAGCGACGCCTCGAGCTGAAGGTTGCCAAAGATATGCCGCGGGGGAAGGTCGAGATCAAGAGCCTCTACTGCATACGCTTCGTCGGTCCGATCCCGGTGCCCACGTGCCAGGCCGCACAGCGGACCGGCTGCACCTGCGAAAACGCCGAGACGCTGGAAAGGATCCTCACGCATGCGTAGCGCACGCACAGCCTCGATCGTCCCGCTGAAGACCTGGCGGTGCTCTGTCCCTGGGTGCGGATTCTCGATTCAATATCGCAAAGTCGTGCCGGGCCGCGCGATCGGCAAACATCGGCGCGACGTGCATGGAACCTCGCCCGCACGGCCCGAGACCGCGTCCGGACGAGGACCGGTCACGCCACCCAACCCGTCATCCCGGTTCTGTCCGATGTGCGGGGGTGACACACCGACCAAAGACGTGCTGCGGGTGATGGCGGCGCTGATGGGCCGCGGGGTCGATTCGCAGACCGCACTCGAGACGGCAGAGCTCACGGTCAAGGTGCTCCATGGCGGATAGTCCGCCTCAGGCGGATAGGGTCTCATGCGCCGACCTGGCGATCTGTAAGTGTGGGACGCCGATGTATCTCGTCGAGGTCAACACGGCAGAGACGAGCATGATGTGGCGCTGCCTAAAGTGCAAGCGGCGGATGGGGATGCTGTGGGACGAGACGCGGCTCCGGCCGCGACCCGGGCCCGGTGGAGGGGTGGCGTAGAAATAGTTGAGAGTGGAGAGTTGAGAGTTGAGTGAAAAGACACTACACGAAGACATGATCGAGCTCGTCGGCAGATACGGCCGGGACGCGGTGATCGACACCGCGCTCGGCCTGCGCCGCCGGCCGCTGGTCGACGCGACTCCGGACGAGAAAGCGCAGCTGGCCAGGATGATGGACCGACTCGTCCGCTATCCCGACAAGGTCTTCAATCCGTTCGCCTTTCTCCAGAAGCAAAAGGCGGCCGGGATCCCGGTCAAGGTCACGATCGAGATCCTCGAGCGCGTCGTCGCGGTCAAGCCGGACGAGCCGTGGGCGCTGATCGAGACGATCATGCGGGACGACTACCCCGGCTTTCCGTGGGGGACCCGCACAGGGGGGTTCAGGAAAGTTGATCCGCC
>JBHHZN010000124.1:0-7278 GCA_046758155.1 Acidobacteriota bacterium
CACGATCCAGGTCGGCGACAAGCCCAGCGGCGGGGCGGTCCTGCCGGGCGACGCGGAGTACGCTGTGGCGGTGCGCGGCACGAACCGGGTGGCCCTCATCAACACCGCCTCCCACCGTGTCGTGGAAACCATCGGCGACGGCATCGGCGAGGGCCCCTTTTCGGTCGTCGTCTCGCCCGAGGCAACGCTGGCCTTCGTCAACAACACGGCGAGCCACGATGTCTCCGTCATCAAGCTGGCGGATCGCCGGATCGTCGCCCGCATCCCGATCGGCGAGATCCCTATCGTCATCGCGGTGCATCCCTCGGGCGAGACTCTCTGGGTATCTTCCGAGGGAAGTCATCGCGTCTCGGTCCTCGACATCCCCCGGGGCATGCGCCGCCGGGCGCCGGCCGAGCACCCCCCGTCGGTTCCGGGACGGTCCACCGAGGTGGCCGTTTTCGGCATGATCCACGGCCGGCACCGGACCAGTCGCGCCTGGGGACTGGATCAGGTCCGCGAGACGATCCTGCGGCTGAAGCCGGACTTCGTGTGCGCGGAGATCCCGCCCGATCGCTGGGAACGGATCTGGAGCGACTACACCGAACGGGGCGTCATCGAGGACGATCGCGTCAAGCTGTTCCCGGAATACACCGACCTGCTGCTGTCCCTGTCGGTGAAGACCGGCCTGCGGATCATCCCCTGTGCCGGCTGGACCAAGGAGATGTCCGATCTGCGCCGGGAACGGATCAAGCAGTTCAACACCGACCCCGCCCACGCCGCCCGCCACGACGAGTACGAGTCGCGGCTCGCGGCCGTCCAGGCACGCTACGACCATCCGCTCGACGATATCGACGATCCTTTCCTGATCCATTCCGATGAGTACGACCGCCGGATGAAGGAGGAGCTGTCCCTGTACGACGAGTACCTGAACGACTGGATCGGCCCCGGGGGCTGGAGCAACATCAACGAGGCGCACATGAAGCTGATCGACAAGGCCATCCGGGAGCACCCGGGCCGGCGCATCCTCATCACCTTCGGCGCCGGGCACAAGTACTGGTTCCTCAAGCGCCTGAGAGCGCGGTCGGACATCGAGCTTCTCGACATCCGGCCGTTCCTGCCGGCCGGACCGCGCAGGTGAGCGCGCTGGCCGCCCGCTTGGACCGGTGTCGCAACGGTTGCTCCGGGTCCGTCTCGAGGGCAGCGTCCTGCAGGCCCGGGAGAGGGAGGGGTCCGGTGCGCCCGCGGGTCCGGCCGCCCTCTCGGCTCGAGGCGCGTCCTGCGGCCGCTGCGTCGTTCGCGAACGCCTGCCAGGAGGCGCGAGACGAAACCAAGGGCCCATTCCTTGGCGGATCCTTCGAGACGGCGGCGTGGAAAGATCCCATGGGCCGCACCGCGCGGCACGGCTGGAAATGAACCGCCGTCCGTCAAGACGTCTCATCGCCCTCGTGGTTCTGATTGCGATCTACTTGGGCGTCTCCATCGTGGCCTACACGGATTTCCCCCGCCGGGATCCGAACGTCGTGCTGAGCGATCTGGAGTGCCGGGGTCAGCTCGTGTGGCGCCGTGAGAATTGCCAGGTGTGCCACCAGTTGTACGGGTTCGGCGGCTTCCTGGGCCCGGATCTGACCAATAGAGTCGACGACGCGACGCCGGCTGACACCTTCAGCCAGATTCTCCAGGGCAGATCCGGCAAGATGCCGGCTCTTCATCTGGGGCCGTCCGATCAACGGGCCGTCCTCGCGTATCTGCGCGCCGTCAACAGGACGGGACGATCTCAGCCCCGCCGGCCGGCGGCGCGGCGGCGTTCTCGACCCCCGGAACAGTTTGCCGGCATGATCGCAGCGTGGGTGGGCCACACCGGGCAACCTCTCGACAGTCCCGTGCGTCGAGGGTTCGCCGTGTGGTCCCGGAATCGTTGCAGCACGTGCCATGTGCCGTTCACGCTCGGATGGAACCGAGCCCCCGATCTTTCGCAGCGAGCTCTCGACCGATCCGAGAGTGCCCTGAAGCGCGTTCTGGAGGGAGACAAGGCCAAGATGCCGTCCTTCGCGCTCGGGGAGGACGAGGTGCGCGATCTGAGAGCATTCCTGGGATTCCTGGCCCATGAACGTGCGACGCTGGTCCGCCTCAACGACGAGCTCCAGGACCGCGAACCTTTCTCCTGGGGCACCGTGCCCCGGTTCGAGTATCGATGATGCTATCGCGAGCCGGGTCCCGGGTGGTGGCGTGGTGCGCCTTGCTCGCCCTGGCGGGCTGTGCCGTGACGTTGCTGAGCGGCGTGGCGGCCGGTGTCACGTACACCCCCTGGGAGCCCGCCCTGCGATCGATCGGCCTGACACTCCAGCAGGTGCGCCCCATCCATGACACTTTCGCCTTCGCATGGGTGTTCCTGGGTAGCGTCACGGTGGTGTATTTCTACGTGCTCGGCGAATCGGGCGCCCCCTCGGCCGCCATGCAACGCCGCGTCTTCTGGCAACTGACCCTCTGGAGCCTCGCCGGCGTGGGAATCCTGGCGACGCTGCTCGGCGGGCTGTTCTCCGGCCGCGAATACATCGGATACCATCCCGCCTTCTCGGTGCTCATCCTGATCGGATGGCTGCTGTTCGCGAAAAACTACTTCGCCCGGGTGGGCTTCAGACTGCGGGGGCGGCCGGTCTACATATATATGTGGACGGTCGGGATCTGCCTTTTCGTGGTGGCCTACATCGAGGGCCACCTCTACCTGTTGGACTTCTTCGCCCATCGACCGATACGTGACATCGCGATCCAGTGGAAATCGAACGGTGTTCTCGTGGGCTCGTTCAACCTGCTCGCCTACGGGTCGCTGATGTACATCACGGGTCGTATTCAAGGGGATGATCGATACTCCCACTCACGCACGGCATACGCCCTGTTTTGTGTCGGCCTGCTCAATTCCTTCGCCAACTACGGACACCACACCTACCACCTGCCCCAGAGTTCGTGGATCCATTGGATCAGTTTTTCGGTGAGCATGCTCGAATCCATCATCCTGGTGAAAGTGGTTCTGGACATCCCTGGCCTGTGGAACACCCATCCGCGCTCGGTCGCTTTGCAGACACCCCTGCGATTCGTCCGCTCAGCCGCGCTGTGGTCGGCCCTGCTGCTGGTCCTGGCCTTGGCCATCTCGGTCCCACCGCTGAACACGCTCATTCACGGCACGCACGTCGTTGTGGCGCATTCGATGGGAAGCATGCTCGGCATTGACTCGATGATCCTCTGGGCCGGTCTCGCGTACGTGATGATCTTCCTGACCGGCCCCCGGGAACGGATCGCGTGGGGTCATCACATCCCGGGTGCCATCTTGCTGGCGAACTTCCTCCTCTTCCTGCTCTGGGCGACCTTGCTGGCCCGCGGTCTGGCAGCGGCGTGGAGCCGCTACATGGGGCCGTCATCGCCGGATTTCTCGCTGTGGCTGGCCGTATCCCCGCTCATCGTCCTCTTCTCGGGCGCCGGACTCGCCATGACACTCTTCTGGATCTTCGCGCACTGGACGACAGCGCTCTGGTCCGCCGCCCGTGCGAGCACTGCCGCCGAGCTCGGCCCGCTGGACACGCGCTCTATCCCGCAAGACCCCTCCCGATGAACCCGCCGGCTCATCCCACCCGGACTGACCATCTCGCAGGCATGGTCTCGTCGGATTCTTCCTGGAGTCGGACCGACTCACGCCGACGAGCCGGGGATGGCTACCTCCGGCGGCGCGGCTTCGCGGGCTGGTACTGGTTCGGCCAGGGGGCCGCCTCGTAGTCTTGATCGGCCGCCGCATGCAGCGTGAAGTACGGATCGAATAGATGCGGACGGCCCAGGGCGCACAGGTCGGCGTAGCCGGAGACGAGCACCGTGTTGACCTGGTCGTAGTCCCGGATGGCGCCCACCGCCATGGTGGGGATGCCCACCTTGTTACGGATCCTGTCGGCGAAGGGTGTCTGGAACATCGAGCCGTACTCGGCGCGCGCCTCGGGGGTCGTCATCCCCGAGGAGACATCGATGATATCGCAGCCGTGCTCCTTGAGCATCCCGGCCCCCTCGACGGCCTGCAGATCGTCGAACCCACCGGGAATCCAGTCGGTGGCCGAGATCCGCACGGACATCGGCTTGTCGTCCGGCCAGATCTCCCGCACGGCGTCGAAGACCTCCAGCGGGTATCGCATCCTGTTTTGCAGGCTTCCACCGTAGATATCGTCGCGCCGGTTGGTCAGAGGAGAAATGAAGCTCGACAGCAGGTACCCGTGCGCGAAATGCAGCTCGATCATGTCGAACCCGGTCCGCTGGGCCATGGACGCGGCGCGGACGAACTCGTCTCTCACCTTGTCCATGTCGGCGCGATCCATCTGCCTGGGCACCTGGCTGCCCGCGGACCAGGGGATCGCGGAGGCCGACATCAGGGGCCAGTTGCCCTCCTCCAGAGGCTCGTCCATCCCCACCCACATGAGCTTGGTGGAGCCCTTGCGTCCCGCGTGCGCCAGTTGCAGGCCGATCTTCGCGATGGAGTTCGCGTGAACGAAGTCGACGATCCGCTTCCAGGCCGCGACATGTTCCTCCTTGTACATGCCGGTACAGCCGGGCGTGATCCGCCCCTCGCGCGAGACGTCCGTCATCTCGGTCATCACGAGCCCAGCGCCACCCACCGCGCGGCTGCCCAGGTGCACGAGATGCCAGTCGTTCGGCAGCCCATCGGTGGCCGAATACTGGCACATGGGCGAGACCACGATCCGGTTGGACAGCCGCATGCCTCGCAATGAAAAAGGCGTGAACATGGGTGGCGGAGGCGGATCGACCTGGGGACAGCCGCTGTGCTGCGCGAACCATCGGTCCACCCCGGCGATGTACGCCGGGTCCCTTATCCTCAGGTTACTGTGCGTGACCTTCCTGCTGCGACTCAGAAGACTGACGGTGAACTGCTGCGGCTCGAAACGACGGCGGCGCTTGATCTGCTCGAACCATCTCTGGCTCGTCCGGGCCACGCGCTGCTTCTTCGCCACGTCGAGCCATCGCTCCTCGTGGTAGGCGTTCAGCGCCTGGGGGACCGCGCCCTGCTGCTCGAGGGCATGCACCAGGGCGATGGAGTCCTCCATCGCCAGCTTCGTTCCCGACCCGATCGAAAAATGGGCGGTGTGCGCCGCGTCACCGATGAGGACCACGTTGGCGTGATGCCAGCTCTTGCACTGGATGTGGCGGAACCGGATCCAGGACGATTTGTTGCTGAGAAGGCGATGTCCCTCCAGCTCGGGGGCGAACAGGGTCCGGCAGTAACGGACGCTGTCGGCTTCGGAGGCCTTGTCCAGGCCGGCCTTGAGCCAGGAGTCCTCGTCCGTCTCCACGATGAACGTGCTGGTCGCCTCATCGAAAGGATAGGCGTGCACCTGGAACATGCCGTGCTCGTTCTCGCGGATGATGAAGGTGAACGCCTCGAAGACCTTCTCGGTGGCCAGCCAGATGTAGGGGGATCGGCCCACCTCGATGGTCGGCTCGAACCGATCGGCATAGCGCGTCCGGACGACGCTGTTGATCCCGTCCGCTCCCACGACGAGGTCGCGGTCGCGATAGGCGTCCGGGTCCTCGACTTCCGTCTCGAATCGCAAGGCCACCTCGAGCTCGGCGCAGCGATCCTGAAGGATCTCGAGCAGACGCATCCTCCGGATACCGGAAAAGACGTGCCCGCCCGAACGGATCACCTCCCCGCGGAAGGACACATCGATCTTGTCCCACTTCGCGAAGGATGCGGTGATCTTGTCGTAGGTTTCCCGATCCGCCAGGCGGAAGTGCTCGAGCGTCTCATCCGAGAAGACCACGCCCCAGCCCCAGGTCACGCCCGCGGGGTTACGCTCGATGACCTCCACGTCCCACCGCGGCCGGGCCCTCTTCATCAGGAGGGCGAAGTACAGACCGGCGGGCCCTCCTCCGATGACGGCTATCTTCAAGCGTTCCTCCCCATCGCGATGCCTTCGGGACGGCCGGGCGGGCGGCCGCGGATCACGCCTCCGGTCGTGGCTGGGCCAGCCACGGGAACACGCCGGCCGGAAGCCCGCGCGAGGACGCGGCGGCCGGCGAGGCGACGCCGGAGACCATTCTCGCCGGCGTCGCGTCCCCGCCGAGCCGCCCGGCGATCCCTCCACACATGCCGCGGATCATCGGATCGCGCGACCGGCAGGACCTGGCCTCATGAACTTGATGTTATCACGCTGCCGGGCGGGCCCGCGGGCCTCGAAACGGGGTGGGAGGCGGGATCCCGAGGTGGCGGGCCGGGAACCTCGCGGGCCCTCGTCCCCCCTCCTGGCGCTAGAACCGCCGCGAATACCCGACGTGAATGCCGAAGTCGGAACTGTTGTCGAACGAGATGATGTTCTCGATGAGCCCGGCTTCCAGGATCTGGTTTTCGACGACCTCCCACTTCCAGCCACCGGTGATCTCGTTCGACGCATCGGAAAACTCGTTGAACGAGTCCAGGACGCCCTCGCTGTACAGGTATTGCGGGATCAGGGACATCCGGGAGCGGAACCGCCACTCGACGGCGAGCAGACCGCTGAACTGCGTGCTGTCGAGCTCGAGGCCCCGGGAATCATTCTGGCCGAACCACGTGTGGCCGAGCGTCCCGTAGAGGTAGAATCGACGGAATCGGCGCGCCAGGGCGACGGAGACGCCGATATCGAGATTGCCGCCGCTGCCCACATCCCCCGTATCGGCCGTCTCGGTCCGCGCGGTCACGGCGTAGGAGATCGCCGGCAGTTTCTGGGTGCCACAGGTGACGTTGTGCTGCAGCGTCAGGCCGACGCTTCGTGAGAACGTCCCTCGGTCTCCCGAGTCGAGCACGATCGGCTTGCCTCCCCGCGGGTCGAGCTCGAACAAGAACCGCCCCTTGGGAACCTCATCGCGTCCGTTCTGGGAAACGCCGGTGAGATCGTGAAACGCCTGGACCAAGCCGTCGAAAATGCCCCCCGACCGGCTCCGGTTCTGCGCCTCGGCTTCGATCTCGAGGGTGTCGGACAGGCCGTACGCGATCCGACCCGAGACACTCAGCATCTCGTAATCCAGGAAAAATCGTCGTTCGGAGCCCAAATATTCACGTTGGTCGCCGAACCCGACACCTCGAACTGCCCTTTCGAGAGGGTCGACGGGACACGGGGCCGGATGCCCAGGCGCAGCGACTGGAAAGGCGACCGGGAAGGCAGGTTCAGGGGGCCGTAGCCGACATGCGAGAAACAGATCGACTTGCTGCGGTACCCGTGCGGTCCCCAGATGAGGTGTGTCTGTGGGTTCACGCCGCCCGACAGTTCCTGG
>JBHHZN010000125.1:0-7270 GCA_046758155.1 Acidobacteriota bacterium
AGACCTTGCGTCCGACCACCGCCGTGCGGGACGATCGCTCCGCCGTCGACGCCGTCGCCACGGGACGCTGGGTGAACGGGGGACACCCACAGTTCGCGGTCGCCGGAGTGGTCGTGCGCGCCTCGTTGTCGGATCTTCTCGATGGCATCATCGGGATCGGCAACGATCTGAATTTTTACTTTCCGGCGGGATCGTTCGGCTCACCGTCGCTGCTGATCCGGGAGATCGCCATTGCGCCCGCGTGGTCCTGAAGTGTTCTCTCTCCTCATCCTCCTGCTGGCGGCGACCCTCCTCGACTCGCCGGCAGGCCACGCCGCCCCTTCCGGGGCTCCGCCCGCCGTCGAGGATCCGGCCTGCGCCCGGCGGATCGAGCAGGCCGAATCGCTCCTGAAGAAGGACCTCTACGAGGACGCTCTCGATCTGGCGGGCTCGACGGTCGACCGCTGCCCCGCGAACGCGCGCGCGCACGTCGCCCAGGCCGACGCCCTGTACCGGCGGGGCGACTTCGAGGAGGCGGAACGGCATTACCGCCGGGCCGTCGAGCTGGATTCCGGTCTCGCGGCCGCCCATTTCGGGGTAGGACGCATCCTGCGCACCCTCGGACGCTATGGGGACGCGGCCGCGTCGTTCGCCCGTGCCCTGGCGCTCGACCCGGACAGGCCCAAGTACCTGCGGATCATGGCCAATCATCTCGCTCGCCACCGGGACTCGCTCGCCATGCTTCGTCGCTACGTCGAGCTGGTCAAGCGGAACCCGGGGTCCGACGAGGAGGCGGCCCTCGGCAACGTGGAGGCGTGGATAGCCCTGCTGGAGAAGGTCGGGGACGAACCTCTACAGCAGATGGTGAAGAAGGAGCCCACCAGCGTCCCCTTGCAGGTGCGCAGCAAGGTCGCATCCATCAAGATCAACGTCGCCGGTGTGAAGAACCGTCGCTTCGTTTTCGACACGGGTGCCACCGGGGTCACCATCTCGCCACGGCTGGCCCGGCGCGCCAAGCTGGAACCGATCCGTCCGTTCACGATCGCCGGCACAGGGTCACGACGCACCGAGACGGGCGATCTCGTTCTGATCGACGAACTGACCGTCGGAGACCGGATCGTGCTGCACAACGTCCCGGCAACGGTCCGCGACCCTCTCGGCCCGGAAGCCGGCCTCATCGGCCCGTCGCTGTTCGGACAGCTCGCCATGACGATCGACCTGAAGGGACGGCGGCTGACGTTTGACCGGCCCGGCGCCTCGCGCCCCGGGACGGTGCTGCCGTTTCGCAACGTCGGAGGCGAGATCGTCATCAGGACGGCGGTCAACGACGTCGCCTTCAACACGCTCGTAGACACCGGCGCGACCTCCACGATCATCGGCCGGACCACGGTGGGGCGCCTGCCGGACATGGATGCGCTGCCGGGACGGTGGTTCGGGGGCGTCTCGATGGGAGTGGGCGGCCCTCTCGCCGATCGCAAGGTGATCTTGACCGGTACGCTGACCGTGGCCGGGCGTAGCTATCCGGCCGACGGCATGCTTTCGGGCAACCTGGACGGCATCAGCCGGTCCCTCGAGTCGGAGATCTACGTCATCCTGGGCGTCCCGGAGCTGGATGATTTCATCCTAACGATCGACTACCGGGCCATGACCGTCACATTCGCCGCACGGGCGTCGAACAAGACGGGGAAGAGACGCTGAGTCGGCGCACGCAGGGGTGATCCGACCCCGTGTGGGCCAGCACTCCGCGTGCCGCAGAGCCGGCCGACTTCAGCGCGAAGCACCGTCCAGCGCGCCGCTGAACAGCGCCAGAACCTCCCGGTCCGCCTCGCCCGCCGAGCGCTGTTCGAGCCGCGCCCGCACCGATCCCAGCGTGGGGGCGATGTAGCGGAGGTACGACCGGTTCCCGCGCAGCTCCGCCTGCGCGGCGAATGTCCCGAGCGCCTTGATGTTGCGCTGGAGACACGTTCGATCGAGGGCGCGTCGGAAGGCCTGAGCCGGCTCGGAGATCCGACAGATGTCCTTGTGAAAAGCGACGATCTCGTCGATAAGGTCCGCGGGGAGGCGAACGTACGAGTCCTGAATCAGCGACGCCAGATCGTAGGTGTAGGGACCCAACCGGGCATCCTGGAAGTCGACCATGTACAGCCGGTCCTGCTTGACCATCAGATTGCGGGAGTGAAAGTCCCGATGGCAAAGCACGCGCGGATAGCCGCCCACCTGGTCGGCCAGCTCCTCGAACCACGCCTCGAGCGTGTCCATCTGGCTCGACGTCAACGGCGACCCGCACAGATGGTGAACATAATGGCGTGTAAAAAAACTCAGCTCCTCCCGGAGCTGTCGGGCGTCCAGCACCGTGGAAGCCGCCGGCAAATCGTGCGTCAGGCAACGGGTTCCTTCCCCCTGCAGCAAGCCGATCATCTGGACGGCCTGCAGGTAGAGGAATCGGCGACGATCATCGCCGCAATGCTCCAGGTGGAGCTGGAGCGTCTCGTCGCCCAGATCCTCGACGGCAAGGATGCCGTCCTTCGGGTACGAGGCGATCAGGCGCGGCACGGCCGCTCCGATGCCCGCCAGGAAGCGTCCCTGCTGAAAAAACGGCAGCCTCTCCAGCTCGAACGGTTCGGGGTGCACCATGAGGATGAGCGGCGACAGGCCGGGGGGAAACAGCCGGAAGAAACGCCGCGTCGAGGCGTCGCCCGCCAGCGGCTCGACGCGCGCTGTCGGGCCGAACCGCCTCCTCGCGAAGGCCTGCACGCGCTCGTCGGTCGTCACGGCTCCCCGAGCGGGTCGACGGTGAGCGAGCCGCCCTCGGCCCGCCTGATGATGCTGGAGGTGAAGGCCGACCCGGCTGGTAGCTGGACCCCATCGGTTACCACGCAACGGCTGACCGAGACCCCGGGGTGGGCGAAGACGCCGTCCCAGAGGACGCTGTGCTCGATGGAGGCCCCGCGTTCGAGGCGCACTCTCGCTCCGAGCACCGAGTGCTCGACACCGGCTTCCTCATCGACGAAGAAGCTCGGTCCCACCACGCAGCCGCGCCTGGTCCGATCCAGCATCTGCAGGTTCAATGCGAGGTAGCCGGAAGGATCGCCCGCTTCGAACCACCACCCCTCGTGCATCCAGGCGCCGACCGCGTCGCGGTTCTCATCGATCAGCCGCGGGTAGATATCCGCATTGATATCGGATTTTCCCTTGGACGGGATCGCATCCAGCACATGCGCCTCGAGCACGTGCACACCCGTGAAAGTGCGCGCCACGCCATGACCCCAGCTCCGGCCCGCGATCCCCACGACGGGGCTCGCGCCCGATCCCGCATCGGCCACCATCACCGGCCTGTACCGGCCGGCGGGATCGTGGGGCTTGACGATCATCGTCGCCAGGCGTCCCGAGTCCGCATGGGCGCGTGCGGCCGCCCGCAAGTCGGCGTCGGTCAGACTGTCTGAGTTCACAAGGAAGATCGGCGCGTCGTGGAAGTGACGCGCGGCCTTCTTCAAGCCGCCCGCCGTCCCTCGGATGGTCGTCTCCCGCGAGATGATGATATCAACCTCCGGCGGTCCCCAGCGCGCCATCTCCTGCTCGATCTGGTCCGGCATGTGGTGGGCGTTGATGACGGCCCGCTCGACGCCGTGAGCCGCCAGGTGTTGGAGTATATGGGCGATCAGGGGCCTGTTCAGAACCGGCAGCAACGGTTTCGCCCGCGCGAGCGTCAGCGGACGCATCCGTGTCCCCAGCCCGGCGGCCAGGATCATCGCCTGCGTCGGTGTCATTCTCCGCGGCGCTCGTCCCGCATGGCATCCGAGAAGACCATGTCGCCGTCCGGTTTCCCGTTTTCCTTCAGCCACGCCCGATGCAGCGAACGATAATCCTCGAGGATGTAATCGGACGTTGTGTAACCCATCTTCCGGGCGGCCCGATCGATGGAATCCTTCGGGCCCTCCAGCTCGACGAACACGCCGATCGGCGTGTCATCCACGGTGATCTTCAGAGACGCTCCGTTGGTGGGATCGGTCCAGCCATGGTAGCTGCGGTACTTCTGGTAGCGGTAGACCCGGGACAGGCCGAGCTTGGAAAAGATCTTTCGCAGGGCCGCCGGTTGCGCCACGGTTGTTTCGTGCTCGAGCCTGACCTTGGCCTCCAGGTCGGTGGGAACCTTTTCCTTGAAGGTCAGCAGGGTCTGGTCGGCCACCGTCCGCACCCTCAGAAGGTTGCCGGCCCGCGACAGCATCGCGTCGCCGGTATCGTAGATCTCGTTGTCCTCCAGCAGAGGCGCTCCTTCGAGCTGGGCGGGAAGCTTCGCCAGCCGCTCCAGGCTCTCCCGGATGGACTCGACGCGCAGCTTAATCTCGATTTCCAGCTCGGATCCGTCGGCGTTCATGGGCCTGATCATACTCATGAAGGGCGCACATTGTCGAGCCCCGTCCACGCATTGAATACCGGCCGACGGCTGCGTTAGGATGGGCCGCGAAACGGGAGGAAGGAGCGGCTCTTGGCCTGGCTGAAGAAACCTACGTGGCGGCTCGCGCTGTCGTACCTGGGCATCGCGGTGCTCATCTACTTTTCCGAACCGACCCCCTTGTCGGTGACCATCGGGTTGATCCCGATCATTCTGGGTCAATTACTGCGCATCTGGGCGGCCGGCCACCTGGTGAAGAACAAGAGGTTGACGACGACGGGGCCGTACGCCTACGTGAAGAACCCGCTCTACATCGGCTCGATCACGATCGTCGTGGGGTTCTGTATCGTCGGGATGCCACCCTGGGCCGTGCCGATGACCGATCCGCGGTTCATTCTCTACGTGGTCTTTCTCGCCTCGTTCTTCTTCTATTACATGCCCCGCAAGATCAAGATCGAAGGCGACCGGCTCAGAAAGATCTACGGGGACGCCTACACCCGGTACGAACAGAGCGTCCCCGACCTGATCCCGCGACTCGTTCCCTACCGCAGCGGAGACACGACGCGGTGGAGCTGGTCCCGGACGGTCGACAACAGCGAACACGGAACCATCCTGTCGCTCGGCGTGGGGCTCGCCCTGGTGTTTCTGGCCTCCTGGCTCAAGAGTAGCGGCCTCCTGTAGCGGCGCCAATCGGGCTACGGATCCTCATCCGCGGTTT
Source organism: Acidobacteriota bacterium (assembly GCA_046758155.1). Classification (GTDB taxonomy): domain Bacteria; phylum Acidobacteriota; class Polarisedimenticolia; order JACPZX01; family DASXTC01; genus JBHHZN01. The sequence goes on from JBHHZN010000125.1 coordinate 5,091, forward strand.
CGAGCGCGTCGAGGATCCGCGTCCGTGTCCTCTCATCGCACGCTTTGCCGAGGAGGTTCTGGAGTGCACTCACCGCCGCCCGGCGGACCTCCTCGTCCTCGTCCCGCAGAAACCTGGCGATGCGCCCGACGGCCGTGACCGCGCCGCGGCGAGCGAGCGACGCGATCGCCGCGGCGCGGACGCGATCGCTGTCGTCGCCCAGAGCCCTCCGCAGCCACTTGATCGTCTTCTTGTCGCGAACGCCTCCGAGGAACGTGGCCGCCAGGACGCGCTCATCCTCCTCCCCGCCGGCCAGGTCCTCGGCGAGGGAGTCCAGAAGAGGCGTCTCGGGGTAAGCCGCCGTGGCCGTCGTGACGCGCAGCCCCGGCCTACCGGCTCGGCGGATCTTGACAACGACCGCGCGCCGGCTCCGATCCCCCGGCTGGCGCGACGAATCGTAGGCGAGGAAGTACGATTCGAGCAGCCTCGTGCCCAGGCGCTGGACCAGCCCGGGCAGATCATCGCTCGGGTAGAGCCACCAGCCCCCCGTCTGGATGGCCAGATCCTGGACGGCGAGGTACGGCCGGCTCGAGGCGCCCGGCAGGATGGTCACGACCGTCACCTGCCACAAGACGGCGCGGGCCGCCAGGTCCTCGAGGAACGGCCGGCCGCTCACGGGCCCTTCCCCGATGCGCTCGCCGAGTCCATCCGTCAGCAGGAAGATGACCTTGCGCCCCGGCCGTCTTCGCAGATCCCGCAGCGTTTCATCCAGAGCGGAAAAGACCCGTGTTCCTCCTCGGCCCCAATAGCCGATGCGGTCCACGGCGGAGGCGATCGCCTCCGGATCATGCGTGAACTCCTGGACCAGTTCGACCTCGTCCGCGAACGTGCGAACGCTCACCTGATCGATCGGCCGCAGCACTCCGAGCAGGGACGAGCACGCCAGCTTCCATTTGGCCATCTGGCGCCCGATGCTCCCGCTGCGATCCACGAGGAAGACCGCCGAAAGGGGCCTATCCTGCCGGTCGAACTCCCGGCCGAAGTCGACGAGCTCTTGCCGCTCTCCGTCCTCCTCGACGGTGAAGTCGGACTTCTCGAGCCCCTTGACGGGATGGCCCTGACGATCCACGACGGAGACGCTCAAACGCACCCTGCGCAGGGGGAAGCCCTCCACCAGGACGCGCTCGGGCGGAAAGCTCTCGACCCGGCGCGCCGCTTCTCCCTCCGGGGCCGGCATGGCGGCCGGGACGCCGGATGCGGCCGGGACGAGGAGCGACACGGCCACTCCGGCCCGGAGAACCGCTCTTTTCACCCATGGGTTCATCGCGTCTTCCCGCGCCGGGCGACGGCTGCCCGGATGATGCCCCTATACCCCTTGACCATACTGCCCTATGTTGCTAGATTGGGCGCCTGTAAGGGTAGTAGCTTGTCCTGGGTTCGGCGGTTACAAGTACGACAGGATCTTTCCTGATTCTGTGGTTTTTTTTGGTATACCGTTTTGGCACCATGGCGACTGCTCCCGATTCGCAGGCCGGTGCCGCCGATCGAGGCTCCGGTTAGTTGGACACTATGATGAGGAGGAGAGTCGATCGTGGCGGTAGGAAAGGTGAAGTGGTTCAATAACAGCAAGGGATACGGGTTCATCGAGCAAGAGGGTGGGAACGATGTCTTCGTGCATTTTTCCGCCATCGCCGGCAGCGGCTACAAGTCGCTCGAAGAAGGCCAGCAGGTAGAATTCGAGATCACCCAGGGCCCCAAGGGACCCCAGGCTGCGAACGTTCAGGTCGTCTCCTAAGGATCTCATCCGGTCGGACTGAAGGCCCCGCGAGCCGCATGGCTCCGGGGCTTTTTTTCGGTGGGGACGTGTCTCAGACCCTCAGCAGGGACCGTATCAGCGGCCGGTAGTGGCCCCGGTCGCGCCAGATCAGGCCCGCGGCGCCCAGGGCGTAGACCGCCGAGATCGGCATGTGAATGGGAGGGTAGACGAGCTGGACGCAGAACAGGACGAACAGGCTCACAGCCCCGTGCCACGATAGCTTCAGGTTGACCAGCAGCGCGACCGCCATCAACGACTGCGCCGAGGTCAGCCATAGCTCATGGCGCTGGAGCTGCACGAGGGGCAGCGCGCCCGGGCGGCCCAATCCGAACGAGTAGACGAGCGGGATCGTTCCCACCAGCAGGGTCCACTGGTTCACCTTCGA